>NZ_JAHLRI010000072.1:0-9983 GCF_018919685.1 Enterococcus sp. S183_ASV_20 | reverse complement strand
AGATCAAGAGGAACTGATCCACTTGATCTCCAATTATTCTAAGATTTCTCTTTACCAACATCATTTGACAAAGAGCCAAAATTATATACATCTCTTAGGACCTCCTTTTATCAACCAAGTCTGGCATCGCTGGAAGCTCTACCCTAAACGTCGTATAGTTATCATTGCTTTCCGCGTAAATCTGCCCTCCATGCTGAACAATAATTTCTTTTGCAATCGCCAATCCAAGTCCCGCGCCACCCGTATCGGAAGAACGAGCATTGTCCAGCCTATAGAACTTTTCAAATATGGCAGCTAGCTTATCTTTTGGGATGCTTCCAGTGTTCTTGAATTCGATTGACACCACATCCCCGGAGAGGCCCGCGGTAATGTCAATGATGCTGTTATCCTCACTGTATGCAGCGGCGTTTTTCAAAATGTTGTTAAAGACTCTCGCGAGTTTATCAGGGTCGCCGGACACGGTCAGATCCTCGGGGGCGTGAATAACCGCCTGTTTTCCATGTGCGGAAAGCTGAGGATAAAATTCATCGGTCATCTGCACCAGCATATAGTATAGGTCTATGTGCGTTTTTGTTAGCGTTATCGTTTGTAGGTTATACCGTGTAATCTCAAAAAACTCGTCGATTAGCTGTTCGAGTCGATACGCTTTGTCCAACGTGATATGCACATACTTTGCCTTTTGATCTACCGGCATGTCTGGAGCCTCGTCAAGCAGGCTCAAATAACCGATAATGGATGTAAGGGGCGTTTTAATATCGTGCGCCAAGTACATAACAACGTCATTTTTTCTTTGTTCGGCCAGCTTTGCATCCTGCTCTCGCTTTTCCAGAGTCCGTTTTAATGTGTTGAGCTTTTGTTCCATAACATCCATTTCCGCAGAAAGCTCAATTTGTTTATCTTCGTTCTGAATAAGTACATCAATGCCGGTATTTATCTCGTCAAAGTATTTTGCGAATTTTGAAAGCATGACGCGACATAGAATAAGAATACTAATGACAATCGCCACATAAATAAAGATATCTATATTGTTCCGTATGGAATATTGATATAATTTCATCGCGTCCAGGTGATTTAAGTCATATTTGTTTTCCAAAATACTTAAGATCCAATCCCCAAGTTTCCCTCGGATCATTGAACGAATATACAACACGAATACAATTGCTACCACAACAATTGCAACGATATACATGTAAAGTTTTCGTTCTAGTTTGGAATAGTCGTTTTTTTTATTTTTCAATTTTATAACCAACCCCCCATACCGTTTTTATATATTTCGGATTATCAATGGTGTCGTTCATTTTTTCGCGCAAATGCCGGATATGCACGGTGATGGTGTTGTTGCTCTTGCTGAAATATTCGTCGCCCCATATCTCATGAAATAGCAGCTCGGAGCTAACCACATTCCCCTTGTTTTCACAGAGGATTCGCAGTATTGAAAACTCGGTGGGAGTAAGGGATAACTGCTTCTCGTTCAGATAACACTCATGGGTGTTAACATTAATGACAAGGCCGGAGTGGACGATAACATTTTCGTTCTGCTCCTTTACTCCACTGAATTTTTTGTATCGGCGCAACTGGGCCTTTACCCGAGCAATTAACTCCAGTGGGCGAAAGGGCTTCGTTATATAATCATCCGCGCCGATTGTTAACCCTGTAATTTTATCTACCTCTGTATCTTTCCCGGTCAGCATGATAATCGGATAGGTGTGCTTGTCCCTTATTTTTTGACAGATAGTAAGGCCGCTTGTGCCGGGAAGCATGATGTCCAATATGGCAAGGTCAATCTCAGACTTGTCTATACATTCCAATGCTTCTTTGGCGGTATAGTATTTGAAAACCGTATAATTCTCGTTTTTTAAGTATAATTCAACCAAATCGGCAATTTCATGTTCATCATCCACAATAAGTATTTTATCGCTCATAGTTATCACCCTTTCACATAAGTTTGCCCTTAATAATTTATCAGATTATAGGGCCGAATTTATAAGCATTTACATAATAAATGACTAAGAATTTCTTAAGATGATGATTCTTTTTTTATCAAAGGGCTTTTCGGCATCGCTAGGAGGCTGTTAATATTTTATAGTTTCCTTTTCTTCTTTAAAAATATTGCCCATTAGCGGAATACAGAATGGCTAATTATTCACTTCTGATAATTTCCTGTATAATGAAGCCCTAGATACATTAGTAATTTCACAAATTTGATTTACAGTCATATTTCCTTCTTTATATAGCTTTACCGCATAATTCATTCCTGCGTGATTTTTATGATACTTCTTTAATCGACCTTTAAACTTTCCTTCTTTCTTAGCCAATTCAATCCCTTCACGTTGTCTCATCCGAATAAGATCTCGCTCTAATTGGTTAACACCAGCCATTACAGTAATTAAGAATTGGCTGTATGGATTATCTTCTGATAAATCAAGCCATGTATCTTTTAGTGATTTTAAACTTGCCTTTTTATCTCGTATGTTATCGATTAATTCAAATAGATCTTGTGTACTACGAGTGATTCGAGTTAAGTCTGTAACATAAATGATGTCATCTTCCTGTAAATCGTCTAACACTTTTTGAAGTTGCTCGCGATCCTTTGTTGCTCCTGAAACTTTCTCTTCATATATAATATCCATTCCGATCTCGTTCAACTGCTGAAATTGTCTTGAAGGATTCTGGTTAGTCGAACTGACACGAATATAACCGATTTTCCGCAAAATATCACCTCATTTTTGAGACAAGTCTTATGAGACGCTCTTAACTATGATTTTATCAGTCTACTACATTTGTATCAATAGAGTACACTCTATTGATATATAATTGAACTAATAAATTGAAAATACAGAAATGGAATGATACTGAATGAAAATTGCGAGAGGTAGAGAATTGCTTACACCGGAACAGAGACAGGCTTTTATGCAAATCCCTGAAGATGAATGGATACTGGGGACCTACTTCACTTTTTCCAAACGGGATTTAGAAATAGTTAATAAGCGAAGGAGGGAAGAAAACCGTTTAGGATTTGCTGTTCAATTAGCTGTTCTTCGGTATCCCGGTTGGCCATACACTCATATCAAAAGCATCCCAGATTCGGTCATACAATATATATCGAAACAGATTGGTGTTAGTCCATCCTCGCTTGATCATTATCCTCAAAGGGAAAATACACTTTGGGATCATTTGAAAGAAATTCGAAGTGAATACGACTTTGTAACGGGGTACATGGAACATAGAAACGAAAATGCACGGTAGGATAAAAATATAATCACAAGAAACCTTGATTTCATACGATTCTTGTGATTATCTACTTTTCTATGCTAAATATTTTATTGGAACATTCATACGAAAATGCACGGTAATAAAAAAAGACGAACATTACTAAAATTTTTCCAAATTTAATGGACGTAATTTTCCATCAGAAAGTTCTTGTTCATATTTAAAGGTGTACTTGCCAACAAAATTAATATGATCACTAATTAAAGGAGATTGTTTTCGTAACATTTCTTCTGAACAATCATATCCTTCTTTTTTCATTTGTTCAAAGACTTTTTCTAAATACAATGAATTCCAATAGATAATGGCATTAGTAACCAATCCTAATGCATTAAGCTGTTCTTCCATTCCATCATAATAGGTTTGGTATAATTTTCCTTTACGTCCATAAAAAATATTTCGACATAAAGCATGACGTGATTCTCCCTTGTTTAATTGTTCTAGAATTTGTCGTGCATAAATTTCGTCAGAAATATAGCGAAGCTGATGTTTTGTTTTATACACTTTCCCATATTCAGTAATAGCTTTACCTAGCTCTGTTGGTTGCCCATTTCGTTGAAGTGCTTTTGTTAACTCTGTCGCATTAACTTTACCTGATTTTAAGGAACCTGCTACCCGAAGGATTTCTTCCCAATAAGTTTGAATAAGTGTTAAATTGATTTTATTTTGTGATAGTGTATTAAGTTCGTGATAATCCGCATCAGAATCAATTCGCCAAAGTTTTGTTCCTTTATCATTTGCGATTCGCGGGCTAAATTGGAATCCTAATAAGGCAAAAAGCCCAAATATCATATCACTATAACCAGCTGTATCTGTCATTATCTGATTAGGAGTTAGCTCGCTAGGTTGATTAAGAAATCCTTCTAATAAGTACAATGAATCACGGAGTGTACCAGAAACAACCATACCATGAAATCCTATATATTGATCAGAAATAAAATTATAAAAAGTAATTCCTCGACCACGCCCAAAATATTTTGGGTTGCTTTTAGAATATAGAGAACGTTGTGGAGTAGTATAACGAATACCATCAGCTGATGCCATATAACCGTCTCCCCATAATTTAGTTATAGCAAGTTTTCGGTGTGCATGAATAATTTTTTGATTAGCTGCAGAGAGCGTGTCTACTCGAATATAGTGGTGATTAACATAGATTAGGCGATCATATTTTAACGAATCAATACTATTTTTTGAAACTGGAGAAAAACCGATATTACAAGCTTCTGCTAAAAGAACAGCTAGTAAACTAATATCTAAGTCTTTCATTTTTGTGTCTTTGTCATTTAAGTGATTAAATAGTTGAGTAAGATTTAATTGTTGATTTACTTCTAATAACAAATCTGTTAAATCAATTTTGGGTAATAATTGTTGAATACGTAATTTAAACGCTTTCTCTTCTTTATTTTCATAAACTTTTTTTAATCTGGAAACAATTAATTGACTATTATTTTCTATTCGAGCCATATTAGAAGTAGGCCAACGTCTTAATGCTTCTTTGTAAGAAAGATCTAAATCTTTTTTTAACCATAAAGATACTTCTTCTCCAGAAGAAGGTAGACCTAGTTGTTCTAATACAATCCCTTTTTGTTGAAGCCATGTTTGTTTATCCAGTAAACAATCCATAGGATTGTTATAAAGATTGCTTTGGGAAATATAGATATCATGCCGTTTAAACGATTGAATTAAGCATTCAATTGCGGCAATTAAAACACATTTATTAGTCTGATTTGGATTTTCTTGAATATAATAAACCCATTTTTTTGGAATAGTATGTTCAATTGTTTGAAACATTTTATAAGTGATTGGTTTAGGGAAACGATTATTTATGAAAGACCAAAGTTCTTTACAATTATTTCCATAGTTGTTGCTGTCGAAATTTAAAGTAATTAAAATATCCGGAATAAATTTTTTAAACTTTCGATAAGTAGTTAGAAGTTCAACAATAGCAATAGGTTCTTGCTCATTTTTCACTAATTTTCTAACTTGTGTGACTGCAGAATAAATGCTTTCTTCAGAATATTTTTTTAAAATTTGACTACGTATAGAACTATCACTGTTATTAGAGGATTCTATCATAACAAATTCAACAATATCTGAAAGTGTTGAAGCTGCACGGTCTAAATCTTTAATTGTCCGAAGTCTTTCATTAGCTTCTTTATTCTTAGCACGTCTAAAAATTGTTTCAAAAAAATTAACCAGGGCTAAAATTTGTTCGTCCATAGCTTTTCGTTTATAGATATAAATAAATGCTACTAACAAAGCTATTTTTTTCTGTTCACTCATACGTTGAATCAATTGGGCTTTAGCTTTAAATGCATAATTGGCTAATATTTTTATTTTTCCTTCAGGAATTAATTTTATTTGCCAGTTTTCTGTAGAAAAAGTTTGGAATTGTTTTAATCGTTCAAATCCTCTAGAAATTTCTTTCAAACTGTAGTCAGTCAAAGGAGTTCTTAAAATATCCATTTTAATTGTTGCTCCATAAACAGGTGTTCCAACTAATTCTAAAAGATTTAAGAGTTGTTTTTTCTCCTTATTCGTTGGAATTAATGCTAATTGTTTATATAATTGCTCTTCAGCTTTTTCAACGATGCTAGCTATAAAACGTGAAAAAGTAGTAAACCCTGGTAATATTATTTTCTCATCTAAACATTTTTTTAGAAGCATATCAAAGAGCATATTCGTAGATTCTGTAGTATAAATGGCCCTATTTAATAGCCAATTACTTAAATACTTTTTTAGATGGCTAAACTCTTTATACCCATAAATATTTTTAATTAACTTGACATGATCATCTTTTGTTTGTCGCCTTTTATAATTATGTATCTCTTTAGGATTAATTTTTAGCTGAGCTGCCACATAAATAATCGCATTTTCAGGAATAGTGTTTATATCTGTACAAAATGTTCCTAAAAATCTTAGCGAACTTAATTGTAATGAAAATCCTAATTTAGTTGAAGACAATCTCATTGTAGAAATTATTTCTAAATCTTTTTCATGTAAATAAAAAAATTGATTTAATTGTTCAGCACTAGGCTCCCCTAAATAAGTTCCAAAAGAATCCTTTTTATCTTTCATTTATTCTGTTTTAATCCTCCTAGAAGTAAATTTTAAGTAGACTTATAATTTACTTTTAAAAATGTTATGATGACAGTAAAAACACAAGTAAATTTTACATGTAAATTATATCACTTTTTAAGGAGAGTTTATGGTAAAAATTGGCTATATTCGTGTGTCTGGTCAAGACCAAAATTTAGACCGACAAGTTGCACTGTTGAACCAACTCAAAATCGACAAATTATTTCAAGAAAAAGCAAGTGGAAAAGATTGTAATCGACCTGAATTTCAAAAACTGCTGAATTATATTCGCGAAGGAGATTGTGTGGTTGTTGCTTCGCTTGATCGTTTAGGAAGAAACTATGAAGACATCAAACAGACGGTCGCGTTTATGAAGCAGAAAAACGTCTCATTACAAATTCTTGACGCCCCATTTTTAAATTTCAATACAGGGAATGAACTGTTAGATACAGCTATGTTTGACATGTTTTTATCGTTATTGAGTTATATTGCCCAAAATGAACGAGAAAAAATTAAGGAGAGACAACGTCAAGGGGTCCTTTTAGCCAAACAAGCGGGACGGTATAAAGGACGTCCGACAGAGTATGCGCCAAATTCTAAAAACCCTCAAAAACGTCTTGTTTACCAAACAGTAGTCAAGCAATTAAAACAAGGAGATACAGTAGCAGAAATCGCAACAGAAAATGGACTTTCTCGGCCAACCGTATACAAAATAAAAAAAGCGAATAATTTGTAGATTTTATCTACAGTTATTCGCTTTTCTACCGTGCATTTTCGTTTCTATGTTCCATGTACCCCTTATTGCATGTTTTTTAGTACAATATTACTGCAAACGCATTAATAATCTAAGAAAGGAAACTTACCCACCATGCCTAGAAAAACCTTTGTATATCCACACCCTATCAACGCATACATTATCAAGCAACTAGGGATTACTGTAGAAGAATTTTGTGAATTACATGCTTTCTCTCAAGGAACTGTTTCTTCTTGGATTACTCGCAACAAAAAAATTGAAACACTTCCTATCTCATTTATTTATTCTCTTTCTTTGTCGGCCAGCAAGACTATGGATCAGGTCTATTCAGACCTTCTAAAACTGCAAGACGATTATTTGCTACACTTAGAACATCACAGACGAACTAAAAAAATTATTGATGAAAGATAGCTATATTATTTAGGGAGTTTTACTGTCGTTGATATATATGTGTATTTTTGTAAATGTGGACATTTACAATTGTGTAATTTTTTAACTAATTATTACTTGCTATATATTGATTCATAATAAAAATATTCACATGTGTACTTTTGTAAATTTACACATGTGAATATTTTTATTTTTTCATTTTCTTTCTCTCTATTTTTTTCAATTCTTTCTCTCGTAACATTGCTAACGTTTCTTGATATTTTTTATTCTCTTCCTTAGTCTTGTTTTTGACTGCTTCATATACAAGTTCAGCCATTAACTCATAAGTATAATGATATTCAGAAGTCGCTAACAATGCATCAAATTCTATTTTTTGATCAAGAGGCACACGTATTGTTCCCCTCTCATTAGCTAAGATATCCTTAGGTATGGTTTCAGCTCCACTGTAAGGTTGTTCTGGTCTAGGTGTTTCCTGATAAAGATTTTTATTTCTATTTCCTATTAGTGATGGTTTTCTATTTTCAGTCATGGTCTAATCTCCTTCTATTAAACTAATTCTTGTGACAAGTTCTTTAGTAATTGGTATTAATGTATCAATGTACATTTTACTATTCCAATAACCTTCTAATGTAACGCCATGTCTAGGGATGTTTTGTATTGGTTTTTTAAAAGGCAAAATATTCTCAAATACATTTTCCTTTCCAAAAATTGTATATGCATCATTAAGTGATGAAGTGTCAATACTACCGTTCTTAGTCATTTGATTAGGCAAAATACCTACAACTTCAAACTCTGCTCTTGTATTTTCTACTAAAGGTATTAAAGTATCTTCTAAAAATTCTTTTGCACCGTCTAAACTGTCGCTCTGAGTTTGAAATGCAATTAGTATATAATCACTAACATATGATACAGCTCTAACATAATCAGAAACCGTAGGCGGCGTATCAAAGAATATATAATCATAATTGTCTTTTAATGATTCAATCAATGAATTGAAATATTCATAGGCTTTGTCTTTCACTTCATAAAAATCAGGGTCTGTTTTATCAACTAATCCAAACTTTTTAGACAGAAACGTAGGGAAACTTTCTAAATCTGATGAAGATGGAATAAAATCTAAATTAGGTAAAACGTTGATAACTAGATCAGTAAGATTACCTTCAACGATACCAGCCATTAATGTTTTTTTAAATACAACAACTTCGTCTTCATAATAATTTTTTCGGGTTACGAACATACTTTTAGTTGTATTCGCTTGAGGGTCCATATCTATGAGTAAAACTTTTTTACCTGAAAAAGCTAACACAGACGGAAGTAAACGAACAAGGGAAGATTTACCTACACCACCTTTTTGGTTACCTATACTAATTACTCTGCACCTTTCTTCTAATAGATTGGCTAGTTGTTCAAACTCTTCTACTATAAGCTCTATCATGAAAGTTCCTCCTTTTTTTATGTGTAATTTTTCAAATTTACACATTTACATTTGTGTAAATCTCTATGCTTAAATTATACAATAGGCAATTTAAATAATCAATGTTTTTTTACACATTTACACATTTTTATTTGTGTAATTAGTAATATAATCAATAATGAAAGTCTTCCGCTATGTGTATTTTTACAAATGTGTAAATGTACACATAATTTTGTTTAACCTGATAATATTCAAAATTAGATATTTACACAAATACATTTTTGCACTTGTGTATTTGTGTACTTGTGTAAATATTGCGTTAAAATATTACTTTACAATCGAATTGTATTCCTGTAGTTTACAAGATAAGAATACGTGGACGATTGATAACACTTACATTCTAAAGGAGCTTTAAAATGGAAAATTTTCAATTTTACAAATCTAAAGAAATTTACAGAGAAAAATACTATCAAATGCCAAAAGTATTTTTCACAAATGAAGTTTACAAATCTTTATCCAACGACGCAAAAATTGCATACATGCTTTTAAAAGATCGGTTTGATAATTCCGTTAAAAATAATTGGGTAGATAGTGAAGACAATATTTATTTTATCTACACAGTTGCTGAATTAATGACTCTGCTAAATTGCAGAGAAGGAAAAGTATCAAAAATAAAAAAAGAGCTTGAAGCAGTTAATCTTCTTAAACAAAAAAAAGGTAGAGTAAAGAAAATTAATGGAAAAATAGAAACTACACCTAACCTGCTATATCTCGGAAAACCTAACGTTACTTCAGAAGATGTTTTCAAAATCAATGAGGAACAAAACAATGTTAATCCTGTAATTGCGAAAATCGCAAGTACAGAAAAAGTCAGTGATATCAACGAAAATCCTGTAATTGCGAAAATCGCAAATACAGAAAAAGTCAATGATATCAACGAAAATCCTGTAATTGCGAAAATCGCAAATACAGAAAAAGTCAATGATATCAACGAAAATCCTGTAATTGCGAAAATCGCAGACAATCTATTCTATACTTCTTATTTAGATACATTAGATACATTAGATACTAAAAAAGAAG
>NZ_JAHLRI010000071.1:0-10184 GCF_018919685.1 Enterococcus sp. S183_ASV_20 | reverse complement strand
GTAGTAGCCATTTCTTCTTTCAATCAATGGTAATCGTTTTTCTGATAGTTTTTCATTGATTGCTTCTATACTATAAGCTAATTGTCTGGAAGATAATTCAAGTTCGTTAAGTAACTCCGCTTCTTTTAAACTTCGATGTTTGATTAATTGTCGAAGGATTTCTTGATCACGAGCACTCATTTTAACACAACCCCCTTTACAAAAATAATAAGCGCTTTCAGTCGGATTATCTATTCTTTTCAGTCCAAAAAATGTATTTTTCTTCATTTCAATTGTGATAATCAAATAAAATTGGAAAAATCATTAATATAGTAAGCTAACTCTTAACTAATAAAAACAAACACTAGATCAAAAACAGTCAATTATTCCAAAGTAATACGCTAATATCCTAATTAAGATTGTTATGCTAGATATATTTAAGACGACAAGTAAGCATTCAAATGTTTTCAAATCAAAAAAGCCACTTACAAAAGAAATAATGAAAAACAACTTCTTTTCATATTATCTTTTGGCAAATAGCTTTTTTCACCCTATTCTAAATCAGCATGACGCGTTTTCATCGTTTGATTTGTTTCTCCTGTTTTTTCCATTAAATTTAAGATGATACTATCATATAAAAATAAACTAGTCTGTTCAAATAAAGACCCCATTGGTTGAAGAGCTTCATCCTTAGACTGTTTTGACTGTGTTGGAATAATCACTACTTGATCAGCAATTTCTCCTAGTGTAGATGATGAATTTGTTGTAAACAATCCGATTACAACGCCATTATCCTTTGCAACTTTTGCTTGATTAACAAGACTAGTTGTTTCTCCAGAACCTGAGCCAATTAGGAATAAATCACCTGATTTAGTATGTGGTGAACTAATTTCTCCGACTAAGCTTACTGAATACCCTAAATGCAATAATCGATTGGCAAATGCTCGAATCATCAAACCTGATCTACCTGCACCTTCTAAAAAAATATGATTTGCACCCTGAATAGCTTTTATCATCCGATCCACTTGTTGATCAGATATTTCATTTCCTATCGTCAAAACTTCATCAATAATCTCATTAAAAAACTTCATTTTTTTCCTCCTAAAATCGTGTATATTTTCATATTTCACTAAATGAAAGACGGATGGAAAATACCATCCGTCTGATTTTATTCAGCTAATTTAGTCAGTAAATATTTTTGAACAGTATCAGTTTCTTCATTTTTACATGTATCTACAAACTCTTCATCTTGGAATAAGCCAATAAGTTTTCGCAAAATACCAATGTGTTGATTTCCAGAGGCTAAGGCTAAATTGAAAACCAAAGAACAACCCACTTTCAAATCTTTGTCTTCCATTCTTCCGAATTCGACTGTGTTCTTGATTCTTACCACACTGATACTGTCTTTATTTACTAAATCAGAGTTTCCGTGAGGAATAGCAATTCCATCTCCATTAGCTAGTAACAATCCTGTCGGGAAGTCAATTTCTCTTTCAATACAAGCGTCAATATACTTAGCATCAATATTCCCTTTTTCGACAAGCTTTTCTCCAGCTGTTCTAATTGCTTCTTGATAAGTTGTAATCGTATCTTGTCCATTACTTACAATAACATCAATTGCCATCTTCTATCCCTACTTTGTGATTTCTTCTTTTACAGCATCAAAAATTTCATCTTCACCTATACCTGTAAGTAAGCCAGCACCAACAATCACTTTTGTTGTCACATCAGGATTATCAATTTTTGTAGATGAAACAACTAAATCATAGCTATTATATTTATCAGCATTACAATCCATAAGAGATGATTTTTGTACATCAACTCCACTAATCCCTTGTTCTTTTAAATAGTCTTCTAATACAGAGACCATAATTGATGATGATGCAATTCCATTTCCGCATACTACTAAAATCTTTTTGTTCATAATAAAACCTCGCTATCTATTTTTGTTTTTTACTATACTACACTGTTGCATCATTTTGAAGCTGAGAGCGTTCTTTCTTTTTCAACAAGTATCCTACTGAAATTAAGATCGCTCCAATCAAGATAAAACCAATTAAACCAATATGACTTGCAGCTGCAAACAATCCAGTAAATGGATTTGCTGAAGGGTTAAGTGAAGAATACATCACATTTTTTTGTGCACCTGCACCAAATTTTTGGAATAACTCGTTTGTTGCTGGCGTCATCCATGAAGCAATGTATAATCCACCACCAAACAAGATAACTGATGATAACCAAGTACGAATAATATTTCCCTTAAATACTGGTACCATACATGCAATAAAGAACACAAACTGTGATAAGTCTCCCAAAGGCATTACTCTATTTCCAGGAAGAATAACCGCTAAAATAACCATTGCAGGAATTAATAGTAGAGCTGAAGAAATAACTGATGGGTTTCCTACAATTAGAGCTGTATCCATCCCTACAGTAATGTCACGATCTGGGAATCGTTTCACTAATTTTTTGCGTGCTGCATTTGAAAGTGGAACAAGACCTTCCATCATAATAGAAGTCATTTTCGGCAATAACAACATAACTGCAGCCAAGTACATTCCTAATTGTACACTTGAAATAATCGTTTGATATGGACTTGTCCAATCATACCCAAACAAACCTAAAAGTGTACCTAACAGAAATCCGACAATTGTTGGATCACCTAAAACACCAAATCTTTTTTGAATCGTTTCAGCCGTTACATTTAATTTCCTAAAACCAGGTATACGATCGAAAATCCAGTTAAATGGATAAGCAAATAATAAGTAAGTGTTGGCTACTGGGTGAGAAATTGATACGCCTTGAGGTAAACCAAAAAACTTCTCATTGTTTTTCGCACCCAAGTCAGCCGCAATTAACGCCCAAACATGGAACAAACCGGCAGTTAAAACCCCATATAGAAAATTACCAGAGTATACAGCAACAATCGCTCCCATTGAAGCATTTTGGTGAAGGTTGAAAACATCAACATTGACACAGTCTGTGATCTTCAACACAAGCAACAACAAGTTAATTCCTACACATAAAGGAATAATAATGGCACCCATACTAGAACCAAATCCCATAACGGCCGTTGCCGCACCACCAACATCAATTGCATCTAAAGAAGATCCTGTTTTTCCAGCTAAACCAGTGATAGCGGGTTCCATCTTTTCCAACATAAACCCAATAACCATTGATAAAGCAATAAAACCAATTCCCACCTTCATCGCTGATTGAATTGCTTCAGCAAGCGGACGTCCCAAAGCTACCATAAATACAAGAAAAATCAGTGGAATAAAAATAAAATTGCCTAAATCATTAATAAATTGTGTGATAAATTCCATTTTTTCGCTAGTTGACTAGCTTCCCCCCTTTTTTAATCCGGTCTAAATCCCATATTCCAAGCTACATGATCTGGTTTTTTTAGAAGTAAATTATCATTTTTTTCTGCTTCTAATAAATTGTTTTTTGAATTTTCTCTTGCAGTTGAAAATTCAAAAGGTTCATCATACCATGCATCAATAATCTGCTTCATGTATTCTAATCCATTTACACGCAAACCTAAACCTATGATTTGTACATTATTACTTAATCTTGCTCTTTTTGCAGAATAAGGATTTGTAACAGCTGTTGCTCGAATTCCCCAATGTTTATTGGCTTGACAAGTAAAACCAATTCCAGTTCCACAAATGTATATTCCTAAACGACAAACATCTTTTTGGATCAATACAGACATTTCATCTGCTAACTTAGCAAAAGTATTGACTCCATCCTCTGGTACCTGTACTGGATCATAGACAACATCAGCATTTTTCTCTTCAATCAAGTATTTCTTTATCGCCTCCTTTGTTTCAAAACCTAAGTCATCACATGCAATTGCAATTTTGGTTTTCATTTAAAATCTCCTTTCTGAATCCGTTTACTTTAACTACACTCTTATAATACAATTGGTTTTAATTGGTGTCAATAGTTTTTAGTTGGTTTTTTCAATTTTGGAATCGCTTGAAATCAACTATAAAATAAATAAAAACAATATTAATTAGTTTTTGGTTGTTTTCACTAGGCTTTATGGTATTCTTTATGTAAGATGATTTGTTAATGAGGTGAAGTAAATGTTATTGATGGCAGAAAGAAGAGATTTGATACTACAGGAATTAATTAAAGAAGGCAGTGTTTATGTAAGTGAATTAGCAAAAAAATATTCTGTAACCTACGAAACAATTCGTAAAGATCTTACTTATTTAGAAAACAAAGGGCTTCTTATGAAAAGTCACGGAGGAGCTACGCTAAAACAAAATGCCATTGAGCATTCTTTTCAAGTACGTGAGAAAGAAAATGCTCATTATAAGAAACTGGTTGCACAGAAAGCTCTTGAACTTATTCCTGATAATAGTTCAATTGTAATAGGAACCGGAAGTACTACATTGGAACTTGCCATTCTTTTATCTATGAAGTCTGGATATAAGATTTTTACTGATTCACTACCAGTTGCAAGTTTACTTATAAGTTCAAAAAATCAAGTATTTCTTTTTGGTGGAGAATTACGTGAACCTAGTTCTTCAGTATTTGGAGGTTGGACCATTTCTCAAATTAATCAAATTCAAGTAGACTTATGTTTTCTTGGAACTGATGGCTTTAGTAATGTTGATGGTCCCACTAGCCCGTCGTCTTCAGATGTATTTGTAGACCAAGCGATTATTTCCCACGCTGAAAAACGCTACATCTTGGGTGATTATACAAAGTTTGATCGAAAAAGCCTATACAAAATTTGTGACTGGTCAGAGATTACTGCTTTAATTACAAACAAAGAAGCGGATCTCGAAAAAATTAGAAAAATCGAAACAATGACTCATGTAATTACTTGTTAAATTTTTAATATAGACATGAAAGACAAAGTCAAATCGTTAATAGTAGGTATACAAAAAAGTCTAACAATTTTGCTAGACTTTTTTTTGTATGATGTTATACTTTTACTTTGATTTTTATGCTTCAGTAATCACTTTTTAGTAATTGGCTATTCAAAATCTGCATGTCGATTAAACATTTTTTCTGAGGTTTCTTCCATTTCATCCATTAAATTTAAAATTATACTATCAAAAGTCAGAAAGGCTAATTGTTCAAAAGCTGAACCCATTGGCTGTTTAAATTCTTTTGAATGATGCTCATTTTCATTCTTAGTTGTACCTGGTAGCACTATAATTGAAGAAGCTAACTTACCAATTGTAGAATCACCTTTCATGGTTATCAAACCAATCTTAACGTCACTTTCCACGGCTTTCTTAGCTAAAGATTTTAAGCTTTCTGTTTCACCTGATCCAGAACAGATGATCAAAAGGTCACCAGGTTGTGAATGAGGTGAGCTTATTTCACCAACAAGACTTACCTTAAATCCCAGATGCATCAATCGATTGGCAAACGCTTGAATTGCAATACCTGACCGACCAGCGCCTGAGAGAAAAATGTGTTTGGCTTTTTTAATCTCTTCTAGAAAAATTAAAATTTGTTCCATTTCAATTTTTTCAGCGTTTTGTGTCAGTTCATTAAGGATTTTCAAAACATAATTTTCCAAATTTTTCCTCCTAGACTTCCGCTAAAGCAGTTTTCAAATTCGTAATCATTTCAACTTCTTTGTTTTCTTCACCAAAAATGTATCCTCCTGATACAAACATATCTGTTCCAGCATTGGCACAAAGTTTGATTGTTTCATTATCGATTTTACCATCCACTTCAATTAAATAGTGATAATCATTTGATTCTCTCAATTGACTAAGTTCAGCGATTTTATTTACAGTTAAAGGAATAAAATCCCTATTAGGTCGACCCGGATTAATGGTCATTACTAATACTAGATCAACTTCAGCTAAAATTGGTGCTATCAATGACACAGGAGTTGCAGGATTGATTGCAACGCCTATTTTCTTTTTTTGTTCCTTGACCATTTGAATAATGTGCATACCATTATTGGTAGCTTCTGCATGATACGTAATAGAGTCAGCTCCAGCCTCAAGGAAAGCAGGTACAATTTTTTCTGGTGTTTCGACCATCAAATGGACATCCAGTAAGATGTCGGTGATTTCTTTTAATTCTTTAACAATACTGGGTCCTGACGCCATGTCAGGCACAAAATATCCATCCATCACATCCACATGTAGCCACTTTATTTCTTCTATCTCCAAGGTTTCAAGGGTCTTCTCTAAACGACTGATTTTAGAACTAAATAATGAAGGTGCTAAAATATATTCTTTCATAAAATTTATTCCCCCATGATTATCACATTAATTGTACGATCTCGTTCACGAAGACGATCCCAATCAACGAAATACACTCTACCGAGCGATCCGATTTGCAATTCTCCATCTTTTAAGATGAGTGATTGAGAATTGGTTCCATAAATAGATGCTTTCAGATGGGCATCTGTATTTAACATCACCCATTTTTCAGCTGGATAATTAGGATCGCTTAATGAAGTCCCGAAAGCAATATGTTCTGGACCTGGACTATGATATTGTCCTTCGGTTGTCATAACCGGAGCGATTTTTTCCATGGTTTCATTAATATCTACATGTAGAAAATCGTCTCCAAAATAATTCACATCATGCATAGTTTCCTCATAGAAAAATGAACAAGTTGTATGTGGGGTGGTAATGATCATCACGCCATCTGCCAAACCAGAATCTAAAGCAATACGAACCAAGTCTTCACGTAAATCATGGTACGAAGCACGACCTTCTATTGTATGCAGTTTGATTGTGTCATGTTTGATCATCTATTTCAATTCCAATCGTGTTTTTACATCTTCAAATATTTTGTCTGCTCCGATCCCAGTTAACAAGCCTAGACCATTGATCACCTTATCTTTGACTGAATCTGGAACAATCGTCGTGCTAACAACCGCATCGTAATCATCCATTTTATTCAGTTCGTCCGCAATCTTAGATTGATATATTTTGACCTGATCCGTATAGTTTTCTGCTTCTAACCACTTGTTGATTTTTGATACCGCAATAGTTGAGGTTGCGTGCCCCGCGCCACAAATTACTAATAGTTTTTTCATGAATTTCCCTACTTTCTTTTTATTGAACTTCTTGTATATTTTCTACTTTTTTCCCTTTGATTTTGTTAAAGTAAAACATTCCTGCTAAAATCACAATTCCTAAAAGAATAATCCCAAAGATACCTAACTTTTGAGCTAATAAAACAACTAAACCTGCTGGCCACAAGCCACTTAATAACATTGTAACTAGTCCTGAAGTTCCTACATCAAAGTTTGCCATTTGGAAGAGTTCTGTCACAATAGGCGCTAACCATGTAGATAAATAAAATGTCATCACTAGATACAGTGAGCAACCGACTAAAGAACGAACAATATTTCCTTTGAAATAAGGAATCATTAAACAAATCGCAAATGTGAAAAATGCCAAATCACCAAAAGGTAACACTTGATTTCCAGGCAAAATCACTGCAAGTAACAACGAGATAGGTACCAACAATAGAGATGTAGACATTACTGTTGGATGCCCAACTGTAAGTGCTGCATCCATCCCAATATTTACCACACGACCATTTAATTTTTTATCTGTAAATTCTTTAGCTGCCTCAGCAATTGGCAACAGTCCTTCCATGAACATTGCTACCATTTTTGGCATTACTTTCATAACTGCGGCTGTTTGCATACCAAGCAACCCAACACCTGCTGCATCATATCCTGCTAAAATTCCAACAACAATACCAATCAATAATCCAATTACAACGGTATCACCAAAGATTCCAAATTTTTTCGTCAAGCTTTCGGCGTCTGCGTCAATTTTGTTAAACCCTGGAATTCGATCAAAAATCCAGTTCATAGGTTTAGCAAACAATACTCCAGACAATGCCATCATATGTGTAATTGCAATCCCAGGATAACCGAAGAATTCACTTACTTCTTTTTGTGCTGCATCCGCTAAGAACCATTGTAAAAGAACTGCAACAATTGCTCCAATTATCCCAAACCAAAAGTTTCCAGTTACCGTTTGAACTAGCATACCTAAAAAAATTGGGAACCAGAAATTCCAAATATCAACATTCAATGTTTTCGTCCAACCAAGCATCACTAAAATAAAATTCAAAATTAATGAGATAGGGATCATCAAAATTCCCAAAGAGGTTGAAAAGGCCAATGGTCCACCAACTCCTACTCCAATATCCAAAACATTTAGAGAAGTTCCAAATTTTTCACCCATTTGCTGAATAGCACTACCCAAACCGCCCGATAATAAATCTAATACTAATCCTAATCCAATATTCCCAATACCAACAGTGACCCCAGATATAAATGCTTTACTAGGCTTTAACCCGAAGAATAGTCCAATGATAAAAATAATTACTGGTAAAAAAACTGTTGATCCTAATCCAATAAACCACTGAATACCATCCATAATAACATCCATTTGTTTTTTCCTCCTTGACTTCTAATAAACCCCAGAATCATTTAGCAATTTGATAAAATCTTCTTTTGATGATAATTCTCGTAGTCTCTTAACTTTCTCATCATCAGTAAACAATGCCATTAAGTTTTGCAGGGTCTCTACTTGTTCATGAGGGACTGCCATCGCCAGCATGAATACTAAATTAACTTCGATGTTGTGACTTTTATCCGTCATATCTTGGAAAATTACTGGTTCATCCAATGAAGCAAAACAAATTTGTGACTTATTAACATTCACTGAATCTGTATGAGGAATCGCAAAACCGATACCATTGAATTCCAAACCAGTCGGATACTCTGCTTCTCTTGTTGTGATGCCATCTAAAAAACTTGATTTGACGCATCCAGATAAATAAAGTTTTTCATACATTTTTTCGAATAATTGTGTTTGATCGTCAGGTTTGATATGAAACAAACAAAGTTCTTGATCAAAAAACATTTTAGTTTCCTCCAGTACTAAAAATTTGTAGCATTTGCACAGAATCGTTGACTTTCACAAGCGCATCAACTTTCTTTTTCTCATCAATAAATTGATAGAGTTCTTCGACAACTTCGCGAATCTCTTGTAAGTCTTCTTCACTGAGATTTACCATAATAATCAATTTGACCGTGCGATCTCCCCAATTAATCGATTTCTTAAGTGATACAATATAAATATGAGACTTAAGAATCGTCGTTGGATCTGCATGAG
Organism: Enterococcus sp. S183_ASV_20; assembly: GCF_018919685.1. Lineage (NCBI taxonomy): Bacteria > Bacillati > Bacillota > Bacilli > Lactobacillales > Enterococcaceae > Enterococcus > Enterococcus sp. S183_ASV_20. The sequence continues at coordinate 1,065 of NZ_JAHLRI010000071.1, read as the reverse complement.
GTAATGCAACACCACTTTCCAAATTGGTATTCCCAATATCCTCTCTCTCAAAAACCGATTTCCGAAATGTAGGCAATACTAGTTTTCTTTTTTCTAGTTCATCTATCATGCTATTTAAACAATCAGCTTTATCAGAAAAAAGATTTTGCAAGCTAATAAGTTTAAGATTGACATATTTACTCAACACATCTACTTCAAAATTTCTATCTAATGAATCAGATAGTCCAAAAGGTGCTCCTTGAATGAGATACTTTGTATATGCCTCCATGATCTTGATATAGTCTTGATTACTAACTAAAGGTGTAACTTTTACAAAAGGAGTTTTTGACTGTGGAATATCAATCGAGCTGATAATCAAGTCAATATTTTCTTTGTCACTTTTATTAAATCTCTCCAATGTCGATATCTCCACATTATCATGGGCTGGAATGAACTTACGAACCTTTGAATAGATAAATTGAGCTGAAGACATTCCATATTGACAAATAATGACAATATTGCTTGCTTTGGATTGACGATCCAAGGCAATTTGGAAATGGATCAAAATAAACGAAATCTCGTCATCATTTAAAATCACATTATACTGTTGTTCCACAATAACTAATGCATACCAAACAATACTGAAAAGCTCAGAATATTGGTCACGAATATTCTCCAATAAAGGATTTTCAATGTGAATCCCACGTTTTAAACGAAGAATCATAGCAGGTATATGATATAATAGTGAATTGAAAAGGTGCTCATCCTGAGTCAGATCAATTTTTTCAATTTTACTCATTCTAGAAATCAAACGGTACACTAAATCTACATATTTTTCATCACTAGCTTTCACTTCAGTAGTAACTCGATGGGCAAAAAGTTGACGAGATAAATAGTCTTTATCAGCTTCACTAAAATTCAGAACAGTCTCTTGAGATAATCGTTCAGACATGTCATTAGCAACCACAAACGTTTCCATATATCGTATACTACTAAATAGGTAATCATCCTCTCCTTCAACATGATACCCCATTTGAATACGACGGCATTGAACCAAGAGAGTTGTCAAAAGTGATTCCATATAAT
>NZ_JAHLRI010000070.1:0-10327 GCF_018919685.1 Enterococcus sp. S183_ASV_20 | reverse complement strand
TTGTCGTTAAAAACATTGTACCGTAAAAGGACTGTTATATGGCCTTTTTACTTTTACACAATTATACGGACTTTATCTACCATATATTTTTTATAAATTTATGGTATCCTTTAAACTGATTTTGATAAAACCAAAGATATACTTTTTAATTAATCATACAGAGAAATGAGGGACTATATGAAAAAATTTAAATTTACATTATTTAGCTTGTTGGTAATTATTTTTAGTGGTCTATTAATTCAAAGATTTAGCGGTTACTTTTATACTACACCTGTTGGTATTGTAAAATCAGTAAAAATAATTGACAGCGAACAATTACTAACAGTTAAACTAGTAAATAATACAAAAAAAACTGTTGTTGTAAAAGTAAAATTTAATGGAAATGAAAGTACCAATCCAGTATTTAATAAAAATAATCAAATATTATTAGATAATTCCACTAAAAAGTGGGAATTTATTTCTCTAAAAAGAGATGGCTATACTTTTATTTTAGTAGTTAGTTTTATTTCATTAGTCTTAGGTATCGCTGGAAAAAAAGGATTTTTTTCTTTAGTTGGTATTTTATTCAATATAATCTTTCTTTTTTTCTTGCTTTGGATAAATCAGCGAAACAGATCCATAAACTTACTATTGCTAATATCAATCTATACAATAATTGCTATTATTATATCAACTGGTACTCTCTACGGACTAAAAAAAATTGATTTAAGGAAGGTTTTAGCAACAATATTTAGTGTTTTTCTATCTTATTTTATTACCACAATTACTATGAAATTATTAAACGATCAAGGACTGCGCTATGAAGAAATACAATTTTTAACTAGACCTTATCGAACTGTTTTTCTTGCCAGCTTAATGTTAGGAGGAATTGGAGCAGCACTAGACAATGTTGTTGTTATAATTTCAAGTTTAGATGAACTTGTAAGACATACTCCTGAGATAAATACAAAAGAATTAATAGAATCAGGAAAGAATATCGCTTCAGATACCACTACTTCGATGATTAATGTTTTGTTATTTGCCTATCTTAGTAGTGCAACGCCTTTTTTTATTTTCTATTTAGCTAATGGATGGGATTTTGTTGAGACATTCAAAATGCATCTTTCATTGGAAATAATGAGAGTTTTATGTGGAGGACTTGCCATCTTGTTCACTATCCCAAGTTCATTTCTATTTTTTCTTTTATTTAAAAAATTAAAAAAGAAGGGGAAAACAGATGAATGTAATTAGTTTATTAGTCATTATTTTTATCTTTATTTCAATTATCATATTTAAAAATAATTCTTTCTACTTTATTTCAGGATTATTTTTGAATATAGTCATTTTTATTGGCTATCTAATAGCTATATCGCTTCATATTTCTGTATATTTGGTAACCTTTGTATCTTTTTTACTAATGACGATAGTAATTCTTTATTGGATAAATGGACGTAATGCTAAAACAAAATTGGCTTTTATCTGTGTTATATTTTTTTTAGTTACTTTTACTATTGTGTCACTACCATTAATCACTGCTCTTAAGACACAAGGATTTTCTTCTGAAGAATTAATTGAATTAGCTAATTTTGATTTAAATGTTGATATCCCTTTTTCTGAACTAAACGTCTCAATTATTTTAATTAGTTTTTCTGGTGCCGTTATTGACGGAAGTATGGCTATTTGTAGTTCTACTTACGAAATATATACGAAGAACCCAGATTTAACTTTTAAAGAACTATTTAATTCTAGTTTTAACGTAGTAATTGAGGTATTAAATTCGACTATATACACTCTCTTATTTGCTTTTATAGCATCTAATTTTGCATTAGTAATTTACTTACAGGATTTAAACTATTCATTTTTAGAATTAATTAATTCTAAAATTTTTGTAGGGGAACTATTAGTAAGTATTTTAACTGGTTGTGCAGGAATTTTAATTTTACCTTTGTCCTGTTTACTAGGTAGCTGGATATTAAAAAAAAGATTCCACACTTTGTATTGAAACCTAAAAGCTAGGCCGAATACCTTTTATAGAAATATATTTGGTATTTTTATACAATTAACCGTTCACTTATATTGAACAAAATTGCAGCCAAGTTTCGTTTTGATTTATTGGTTATTGAAATAATTAAATCCATTTGTTATGTAAGTCTTGATTAGTGTGAAAAAACACCCTCTAATCCAGTCCGCTCTTTTCCAAATACTTAAATAAAAGAATCCACAACTAATTTATCTGTTATTCTATGTAATATACTCAACAAAATTCACAGTAACTTAACTATGACTTTTCAGTAAAAATCAATTGTGCATACTGATACAGTAAGTTTAAACTTTTATTGTAATAGTATAATTCTTAATTTATATTTTTTACTTCTATTCCTAATTGATTTATTCAAAATTATCACAAAATCGTAAAAGTTAAAATTGCATATTCTAACACAAGAAAATCAAAAACAGATTTTCTTGTGTTAATATTTTTGAATATACTAAAGTTCCGATAAGTAGAAAACACCCTACTGATTTATATAATAGTAGGGTGTTTTGTTAATATAATTTACTTAAATTCTATAACTCACAGTCTATAATCACCTTTTATTCATTTAAATTTAATCCGATAACATACTTAACTCTACGTCAAAGTATAATTTTACCACATGAATCACCATATATAGTTGTATAACTATTTAAGATGACTTCATTAACTTGTTCAGGTTTAGTAAAAACAACTATGACAGATGGATCTTTTCCTGCTTGTTTAATTTGATCAAAATCAACTTCGGCTAATAATGTTTCGGTAGTAACCTTCTCTCCTGCATTAACAAAAATTGAAAAAGGTTTACCCTCCAATTCAACTGTATCTATACCAATATGAATTAAATATTCAATATCTGCATCGCTTTTTATACTAATTGCATGCTTTGTTGGAAAAACAGCTTCAATTCGTCCAGTCAAAGGAGCATATATTTTGTTACCTTCGGGAACAACTGCAAATCCTTCTCCAAGTACTTTTTTTGAAAATATTGGATCATTTACTTCTGAAATAGGAATAATCCTCCCTGAACAAGGAGCAGTAATGGAAATTCCTTCTTGTTTTTTATTTTTAAATAGATTAAACATAAGATATCTCCTAATTCTCAATTTCTAAAATTTGATTAATTTCTTGACTAAGTAAATCAGCTTTACCGCCAAAAACTGCCTGAATACCACCATTCACTTCAAAAACAGCAGTAGCACCTAGTTGTTTAATAGTTTCTTTGTCAACCATTCGGCCATCTACAACAGCTACACGTAAACGAGTAGCACAAGCTTCAACGGATTCAATATTGGTTTTACTACCAAGAGCTTTAATGATTATTTGAGCTTCATCATTTAATGATGTTTTTTTATTTAATTTATTTTCAGTAGTCGTTGGCAACTCTTCTCCCATTCCAGGAATAGCTACTTTAAATTTCTTAATGAAGAAAGTAAATACGCAGAAATAAACAATTGCCCAAGCAATTCCGAAAGGAATTAATTTCAGCCAATTTGTCTTATCGTTTCCTTGGAGTACACCAAATAATAAGAAATCAATTAATCCACCAGAAAATGAATTTCCTACTCGGATATTTAAAATATCTGCAAAATAAAAAGATAGACCATCTAAGAATGCATGAATTATATATAACCATGGTGCTACAAATAAAAACATATATTCAACTGGTTCAGTAATCCCTGTTAAAAATGAAGTCAAGCCACCACTAAAATAAAGTCCACCATTCTTTTTACGATTTTGTTTAGGTATAGCACGATACATAGCATAACAAGCGGCTGGTAAACCAAACATCATTGTCGCGAATCTACCTGCAAAGAAACGAGTACCATAAGTAAATAGTCCTGTATGGTTTGGATCAGCTAGTTGCGCAAAGAAAATATTTTGTGCACCAGAAACAGTAACTCCAGCTACACTTTCTGTACCTCCTAAAGACGTATACCAAAAAAGTGGATAAATAGTATGATGTAATCCTACTGCGCCAGTCAAACGAAGTAAAAATCCATACAAAAAAGTACCTAGACTTCCCATTTGTGCAATATGTTCTCCAACTACTGCTAATCCATTTTGAATTGGTGGCCAAATTAAATAAAAGAAAGAACCGATAATAATTGCCGCTAAACTAGAAATGATTGGAATAAAACGCGATCCGCCGAAAAAACCCAAAAATTGCGGTAGTTCAATTTTCCGATATCGATTGTGTAGAAATGCAACAGTTCCGCCAATTACAATAGATCCAACAACACCAGTATCAAGAGTTGCATCTTTAGCAGAAAATAACGCAAGAAATCCGCTGATCGTTGCTGTATACACTAAGTAAGATACTCCACCGGCTAGACCTGCTGTTCCTTTATCCCCATTTGCTAACCCTACAGCAATACCTATAGCAAAAATCAATGCTAAATTAGTAAAGACAGCATTTCCTGCATAACTCATAATACTTAATACTGTATGGATCCATGGCTGTTCTAAAATTGGATACGCATTCATTGCACTTTCATTTGTTAAAGCACCACCAAGACCTAAAAGTAAACCTGCTACTGGTAAGATTGCAATCGGTAACATAAATGCGCGACCTAATTGTGAAAACTTCTTAAACATCTTTTTCCTCCTTATTCAATGCATCGACAAATCTTTTAGTAATTTCTTGTGGTCGTGTAATTGCACCACCAACGACAATTCCTGCAACACCCAGCTTTTTAATTTGTCTTGCTTGTTCAGGTGTATGAATTTTCCCTTCAGCAATAACACAAATATTTTCTTGTACTAATTGTTTAATTAATTTCATATCTGGGCCATTTTGTTTTTTGCTCTCCTTTGTATAGCCACTTAAGGTTGTACCAACAAAATCCACACCAGCTTGATAAGCATTCTTTCCTTCCTCAAAAGTAGAAATATCAGCCATTAATAGTTGTTGAGGATACTTTTTCTTTACTTTTTCTATAAAAGTATTAATAGATAATCCGTCATGACGTTTACGTAAAGTACAGTCCAAAGCAATTACCTCCACACCAATTGCAACTAATTCATCTACTTCTCTCATAGTTGCTGTAATAAATGGCTCTTCAGGAGGATAATCTCTTTTTATTATGCCAATAATCGGTAAAGAAACTTTCTCTTTGATTTCCTTAATATCTCGAACGGAATTTGCACGTATGCCAACAGCTCCAGCATTTTTAGCCGCTAATGCAAAATATGACATTAAACCTCCTTCCTCTGTATAAAATGGTTCACCAGGTAGCGCCTGACACGAAACAATTAAACCACCTGAGATTGCTTCTAAGAATTTTGCTTTGTCCAAACTCCACAAACCTCCATTTTTATATTTTTTAGGATTTTTACTCCAAAAAAAGTTTAGCATCCGCTTACATTGTTGTCAAGAAAAATGGAGAATTTTGGAGTTTTTTAATTTTTATAGTGTATAATAAACAAAAATTACATTCTAGAGGAGATTTTATGAATTACATTTATTTAATTAATGAACATTATCCCTTATTAACAAAATCGGAACGAAAAGTTGCTGATTTTATTCTTAACTCTGGAGAATCTATTATTTACAGTACTATGAATGATATTAAAACAAAAGCGAATGTTGGCGATGCAACAATCATTCGCTTTTGTCAAAAACTTGGATTTTCTGGTTTTTCTGATCTAAAAATTGAAATTGCTAAAGAAGATTTTAGCAAAAAAAAAGAAAAACCATCTAGTGGTAAATACCACGATGAAGTTGCTAAAAGTTTGATTGAAGTACTTCAGTCTACTTCTTGTTTAATTAATGAAGAAAAATTAACAAAAGCAATCCAACTTATTAATCAAGCAAGCAGCCTATATATTTTTGGTGTAGGATCTAGTGGAAATACTAGTCTTGATTTGGAAAGTATGTTTTTGAGGGTAGGAATACAAGCTAAAGCTGTATTAGATCCTCATTATCAAGCTCAAGTTGCTTCTTTGTTAACAGATAGAGATTTAGTTATTATCTTTTCTTTATCTGGAAAAACAAAAGATACTTATGACTCATTAAAAATTGCAAAAAATAATGGAGCAAAAATACTTGCTATAACGAATTATATTCATTCACCGATAGGAAAATCTGCAGATTTAGTTTTACAAACAGCAATCGAAGAATTTTTAAATGGTGGTTCTTTAGCTGGAAAAATTTCACAACTTTATATTTGTGATTTGTTAGTACATGAATATGAACAAAATAACAAGATTAATTCATTGGATTTAAGAGAAAAAGTCTTACGTTCAATTATTGATAAAAGAATTGAATGATTATTCAAAATTAGTTATTAAGAAAACACCAAAATACATACTACACATTGTTCACGTAGTACGTATTTTGGATTCTAGTTCACAGCCATTGGTAAACACCGTTCATTTTTGCAATTTTAATTCCTTGTTCTTGTCGTCGCTTAGATTCTGTTCTTTCTTGTTCCGCAATCATTGCCAAAATCTGGACTATCAAATCTTTAATAAAACGATCAAATAATGGATTACCAACCGCTTCAGCCATAATAGGAAGGCTTGTAATTATGAGTCGAACATTTTTATTTTTCAATAAATTAACCGTCTAAATAATTTCATCGTAATTTCTGCCTAATCGGTCAATGGCTTCTACCATAAAAATATCGGATTCTCTCACAAAATAGATAGCTTCTGTAAAAATTAGTCGTTGTTCAATACTTGCGCCAGATTTTTTCTCTACAAATATTTTTTTCGCTCCTAATTTTTTTAAATCTTGAATTTGCCGTTCCAAGTTTTGCCAATGGATGAAACTCTTGCATATGCAACTTTCAAAATTCTGCCTCTTTCCAAGAGTTTTATCATACACCCTGATCACGCATTTAAAAAACAAGAAAATCAAATAGTTGCGATTGTCTAATTAAGGACCCCTAAATAGACACCAACAGAACATTGAAAAATATGGTTTTTGAATGTATGATTAGGGTGTATTTTAAAAATTATAGAAAGTAGGTAAAAATTTGGAAAATTGCATATATTCGAGTTTCATCAATCGATCAAAATGAACAACGTCAAATTGAGGAAATGAACAAGTTTGGTGCTGAAAAAATTTTCATCGAGAAACAATCCGGAGCGACTATTACTCATCGACCGATTTTTCAGGAAGCTCTAGATTTTGTTAGAGACCAAGATATTTTTATTGTAGAGGCCATCGATCGACTTGGACGTAATTATGACGAGATTATCGATTCAGTAAATTATCTAAAGAAGAAAAATGTGCGGCTAATTATTACCAGTTTACCAATCATGGCTGAAGCAATCGGAAATCCACTCCTAGATAAATTTATCAAAGACCTAATCATTCAGATTTTGGCCATGATTGCCGAGCAAGAACGTACGGAATCTAAAAGACGCCAAGCACAAGGGATAAAGATTGCGAAAGATTACAATATTACGAGACTAACTATATATAGAATCAAAAAAGAAATTCATGAATTAGAGATTAATTGATGTAACAAAAATTAATACTTTTATTTATTGTAAGCTTTTCAAAATCTATTCGAATAATAACTTATTCAGTTTAGGAAAGTTTTCCAAACTATTACCAAAATTTGTTTCAATATCCTTTTTATATTTACGCTGAAAATCAAATATTGTTTCGCTATGACTCTCTATTATATCCTCAAAAAATTTGAAAATAAGCTCGTAATCTGAGATAGAGAGAGTATATTCATCGCTGAGAATTTTTAAATTAGTATAAATTGCTCCCAAATAATTTATTCTTAGATCAATTCCATTTGTTTCTTTATAATAAGCAACGAACTCATCAACAAATGAATTAAGGTTGTTATTCCAATGGTATTGGGTATTTTCATTAATTCTCGCGAGCATTTCGCATATTTGTTCTTCAGTAAGTTTTTCTACAAGCCATGAATAAATAAGAAAATCCTTATCAGCTTGTTTAAAATTTATCGCATTAGTCATCTGGTCAAGCAGAAATTCTATTAATTGTTCTTTTTTTCCATAGTAATAAAAAGTATCATATAGTTTATCTAAATCATTAGCTTCAATAGAAGATAATCTAAAGCTGTGCATTTCATCTTCTAATAAATTAAGTACATCTCGTAAATGAACATTACAATCGTCTATTACAGTAGTACATCTCATATCAAACAATATTTTTTTAGCATTATCAGCTACTCCAGGAAGGTCATCAAGCATATGTGCAAAATTATTTTTTAGGTTTATCTTTGTAGACTCCTTTACCCAGTTTTTGACTAAATGAAAATACAAATAGATTATTAAGAGAGTACCTACCAAAAGGGAAAGATATAATCTTAATTCCAGATAATTATATTCAATCCTTTATGCATAGACTAGACCACAAAAGTGCTTAAAATGAAAAACATCGTATGAAGTTTTTACAGGATAAAGTGTTGTACTTAATTGATAATTCGAAATTAAAAAAAGCAACAAACGTTCTGCCATTTATCTCCATAGTTATTATTTAAAAACATTTAAATAATAACTCTTTCTGGAAAAATACCGAATCTTAGTTGTTTTTGTTTACATACCTTATTTCTTAGTAATGAAGCAAAAAAATTTCCCTCTTTATCTGCATTTCCAATTTTATAATAATAATCTACTAAATACTCAGTTTCTATCTGTGAAATAACATTATTTGTATCTGCAGATTCTAAATTTATCTCCTCTAAATAAAATTGTATTTCAGAAAGAATAGCTTCTATTTCTAATAATTGTTCTATATTCTTTTTGAAATTTTTTGAATTAATAGACTGTTGTAATTTCTTCCCTTTTTCTGCATACTTGTTATACATAATCATTAAATTATATGCACATTCTGATAAATTATTTTTTTCATAATTACCATTTTTTAATAAATCTTCTGGATTGATTTCCCAATAAAATTTCATATTATCTCTATCCTTTCTATAACTATTAATGATATGAACTTTTAAGTGTAAAATAAAACACCTAAACAATTAATTTCATTTCCAAAAGTTAGATAATTATTTAAAAAATGTTTCGTACTAAAACATTTTTTAGTCTAAATTTAATGTAAATTTAGAATCAACTGACATCTGATATTTTTTAGGAGTCGTCCCTGTTATCTTTTTAAAAACTTTAGTGAAGTGAGACGTATCTGAAAAACCTAATAATAGTGAAATATCATTAATAGGATAATTAGATTTTAACATTACTTTAGCTTCTGAAATTTTTCTTCTTAAAATATAATTATGTATACTAATGTTCATTTCTTTTTTAAAAGCTGTGCGTAACCTAGCTTCACTCATTGAAAAATATTGAGCAATCTGTCTTACTGTAATCTTTGTATACATATTTAGACCAATGTACTGAACAATTGATGATATCTGAGGAGAAAGATTCCTTACTTTAGCTTTTCCTATTTCAGAGGTATAAAATACTATAGCAGTATCTCTAACTTTTAATACTTCTTTTAAATTTATACATAGTTCATTTTTCCTTATAAAACTATCTCGACTCTGATATGCATTTATTAAGTCCATTCCCATATTTATAGCTGCTTGTGCTAACTTCTCAAATACAACTATTGAATAATTCTTTTCAGAACGTACGTTATCCCCACTAACCACAGGAACAACACCATTACTTAGTTTAAATATCATATTACTTAATTCTTGTACATTACCATTTACAACATATTCTAAAATTTTATTTTCATATAAAAATAAATAAATTTCTGGATCATAATTTTGAGATAATAACATATCTATCCGTTCTATTTGGATATCTTCTGAAAATTTTTTCTCATAATCATGTAACGGCTTATGAAATAAGTCTTCAATCTTTCCCGTAAAAAAATAATTTATAAGGATAAGAATATCTCTAATATCCCCTAATGAAAATAATGGTAATTTATTTAATAATTTATATAAGGATTCTTTATCAGAATGCTTTATACTTTTATATTGAACCATAGAATAGAATTTATCTTTTTCTATGGTATTACATCTGAATGGACCAAACAAAAACAGTTTTTTATTGTATGTGTACAATAAAAACAACTCATTATAATTACCAGTTATATAATCAAATTTAAGCTTGTCTTTCACTACTTTTTTAAAAAAAGTTGGGAAATCATAAAATAATGATATAGTCCTATCAGATCTATATTCTTCTACAAGAGTGTAATCTTCATTAAATACTAATATAGGTATCCCTAAGCATACATGTAATGACTTTAATAAAACTTCTTTATCCGTATTCAAAAAAAGATAAAGTCCGTATAATTGTGTAAAAGTAAAAAGGCCATATAACAGTCCTTTTACGGTACAATGTTTTTAACGACAA
>NZ_JAHLRI010000006.1:0-93168 GCF_018919685.1 Enterococcus sp. S183_ASV_20 | reverse complement strand
AGATCAAGAGGAACTGATCCACTTGATCTCCAATTATTCTAAGATTTCTCTTTACCAACATCATTTGACAAAGAGCCCATTTTTGTCAACGCTGTTTTAATTGCTGAATTATACTATATAACTCTGTGTTATTTTAATACAAACTCAATTTCTGTTTTATCAGTAAAATTAGCTTCAAACTCAAATTGTTTTACTTGTTCATTCACGGCTAACTTTTTCGTAATGTGTTCTTTAATTTGTTCATTTGTAGCTGTTTTGATTGACAATCCATCTAAAAGAGTCATGATTTTGTCTTGTGCTGCCTTACCTTCTAATTCTAAATCAGCAGATTCATCTTCATACGTTGCTTCAATTGTTCCGTTCGATTTTATTTCATAGGTGAACTCAATTTCATTTTCGTCGTATTCGATTTCTACATCAATCTCTTGAAGACTGGCAACAGTTGGTGTCGGTGTGGTTAGTTCATTGTCTGCTGTTTCATGGTCTCCACCAACTTCAGGAGTTACGGTTTCCCACTTAAAGGTGCCAATTTTAGCTGTTGCTAGATAGGGATTATTAATGGTAATGACTTTCAATTGAAGGTCTGAATGGTTGGCGATATCTGTTAAAATCCCCAGAGCCTGATATGTATTTTGTGTAAAACGTGTCGCAATATTTTGCGCATCAATTGTGGAATAGCCTAATGTTTCCCAGGTGATTTGTTGCTTTAATTCCTGATGAACGGCTTGTACTGTCGCCGGCTCCAATTGAATGCCCGTTGCTTCTTTTAAGTCTTTCTTGGTAAAACTCATTACTTTTTCATGGTCTGATTGTGAAATTAAAGTAGCTGCTTCCATTGTGTTACTATGTACAAAAGGTGTGATTCCGATAGCTAAGACCATTCCTGCTGTTAATAAACTTGTTGTTATTTTTTTGTTTTTCATTTAAGACTTCCCTTCGTGTTCATTGTTATTTTGTTAACAAACATAGTATATCTTTTAATTACACATTAAGTCAACATTTATTTTTAATTTTAATTAAAAAATATTTGTTATTTTATAATAAAAGAACCTTGTTTCCCATAAAAACAAGGTTCTTTATCTAATCATTAATGTTTATTTCAGAACACGTTTTAAATAATATCCTGTGTAACTGTCTTTGACTTTAGCAACTTCTTCTGGTGTTCCTGTCGCCACGATCGTCCCACCACCGTCGCCACCTTCTGGCCCTAGATCAATCACATGATCCGCAGATTTGATGACATCCAAGTTATGTTCAATCACTAAAACGGTATTGCCCGCTTCCACTAAACGCTCTAATACTAGAAGCAATCGCGCAATATCATCGGTATGCAAGCCTGTTGTTGGTTCATCCAGAATATAAAAGTTTTTCCCATTAGAATTTTTATGAAGTTCACTCGCTAGCTTCATCCGCTGTGCTTCTCCACCAGATAAAGTAGTTGCTGGCTGCCCCAATGTCACATAGCCTAAGCCTACATCCACAATTGTTTGCAATTTACGATGAATTTTAGGGATATGTTTGAAAAATTCTACGGCATCTTCCACCGTCATATCTAAAATATCAGAAATGTTTTTGCCTTTATAATGAACTTCTAACGTCTCAGAATTATAACGTTTGCCATGACAAACTTCGCAAGGCACATAGACGTCAGGTAAAAAGTGCATTTCAATTTTGATGATACCATCCCCGCGACAAGCTTCACAACGGCCACCTTTGACGTTAAAACTAAAGCGGCCTTTTTTATAACCACGAACCTTGGCTTCATTTGTTTGGGCAAACAAATCGCGAATGTCATCAAAAACACTAGTATAAGTCGCTGGATTACTTCTTGGCGTTCGACCAATTGGACTTTGATCAATGTCAACAATCTTTTCAATGGCTTCATAACCAGTGATACTTTTGTGTTTCCCAGGTTTATTGGAATTACGATTTAATTTTTGGGCCAGTGCTTTTTTCAAAATTTGATTGACTAAAGTACTTTTCCCTGAACCTGAAACGCCTGTGACAGCAACAAATTCACCTAGCGGAAATTCAACACTGACATTTTTTAAATTATTTTCACTGGCACCAGTGACTTTGATCGCTTTGCCATTACCTTTGCGACGTTCTTTTGGTACAGGAATCACTTTTTTCCCAGAAAGATATTGTCCAGTCAATGAATGCGGATTTTTAGCAACCTCTTCCGGCGTACCAGCGGCTACAATTTCACCGCCCAGATGTCCAGCGCCAGGTCCCACATCAATCAAGTAATCCGAAGCCATCATTGTATCTTCATCGTGTTCCACCACAATTAATGTATTGCCTAAGTCCCGCATTTTTTTCAATGAGTCAATCAAGCGGTCGTTATCTCGTTGATGCAAACCAATTGATGGTTCATCTAAAATGTAAAGAACGCCTGATAAGTTTGATCCAATTTGTGTTGCTAAGCGAATTCTTTGTGCTTCTCCGCCAGAAAGTGTACCAGCAGCTCGACTTAAGGTTAAGTAATCTAACCCAACATTTTTTAAGAAGGTTAACCGATCTTCGACTTCTTTTAAAATTGGCCGAGCAATCGTTATTTCTTGTTCAGATAAAGACACACCTTCAAAAAATTGGACCGCATTTTTTATTGCTAATTCACTGACTTCACCAATGTGCGTGCCATTGATTTTTACAGCTAAAGCTTGCGGATTCAAACGATACCCTTGACAGCTTCGACAAGTCAATTCTGTCATGTATAACCGCATTTGATCTCGTGTAAAATCGCTATTTGTTTCATGATAACGTCGTTTAATATTTTTTAAAATACCTTCAAATGGTACTTCCACATCACGAACACCACCAAAGTCATTTTCATAATGAAAATGAAAGTTTTTCTCGCCAGAACCATTTAAAATAATTTCTTGTTGGTCTGCAGGTAATTCTTCAAACGGCGTATCCATATCAATCCCAAAACTGGTAGCTGCTTGCTCCAACATTTGTGGATAATATTGGGAACTAATAGGGTTCCACGGAACAATGGCTCCTTCTCTCAAGGTTTTAGTGGGATCTGGAATCACTAAGTCTTTGTCCACTTCTAATTTAACACCTAAACCATCACAATCGGGACAAGCGCCAAATGGTGCATTAAATGAAAACAAGCGCGGTTCCAATTCACCGACTGTGAACCCACAATAAGGACAAGCATAATGTTCACTAAACAACATCTCTTCTTGACCAATCACACCAACAATTGCGTAACCTTCAGCTAAACGCAAAGCCGCTTCAAACGAATCAAACAAGCGAGAGCGAATACCTTCTTTCACAACGATACGGTCAATCACAATCGCAATATCATGTTTTTTATTTTTTTCAAGTTCTGGTGCCTCACTAACATCATAGGTTTCACCATCCACCCGCATTCTGACATACCCTTCACGTTGGATCATTTCAAACACTTTTTTATGTTGGCCTTTTTTCTTGACCACAACAGGCGCCAAAATTTGAATTTTTGTTCGCTCTGGTAGCTCTAAGACTTTATCAACCATCTGTTCAACAGACTGACTGGTAATTTCAATATGATCGTTAGGACAAATTGGATGACCTACCCGAGCAAATAACAATCGTAAATAATCATTGATTTCCGTGACCGTCCCCACCGTTGAGCGCGGGTTTTTACTTGTCGTCTTTTGATCAATTGAAATAGCTGGACTTAAACCATCGATGCTGTCAACATCTGGTTTATCCATCTGTCCCAAAAATTGTCGCGCATAAGCAGAGAGACTCTCTACATAACGTCGTTGCCCTTCTGCGTAAAGCGTATCAAACGCTAATGAACTTTTGCCAGAACCAGATAGTCCAGTTACAACAACCATTTTGTCACGAGGAATCGTGACATCAATATTTTTTAAGTTATGGGCGCGTGCACCATGAATCACAATTTTATCATTTGCCATATATGTTCTCCTTTTACTAAATCTCTTACGTCAAATCATTTCAAGTCATTCTATAGAGAAAAGATTAGTAAAAGATACGATGGTTCATCGTATCTTTTACTTAATCCGTTGGTTGACTTATTTGGCAGCTTTCAATTCAAGAATGGTATCTCGTAATGTGGCTGCAGTTTCGAAGTCTAATGCTTTGGCCGCATCTTTCATTTCTCTTTCAAGTTTCATTAATAAATCAGCTTTTTCTTGTCTTGATAAATCTTCATATGATTTATCCAATTGAACCACTGTTTCATCTTTATCAGCTGTTTTGGAAATAGAAATCAAATCACGAATTTCTTTAATAATTGTTTTTGGTTCAATGCCATGTTCTTCATTATATGCTTCTTGGATTGCCCGACGTCGTGCCGTTTCATCCATAGCTCGTTGCATCGAATCGGTGATTTTATCTGCATACATAATGACTTTTCCTTCAGCGTTCCGGGCAGCCCGTCCCATCGTTTGCACTAATGAGCGTTCACTACGTAAGAAGCCTTCTTTATCCGCATCTAGAATCGCAATTAAGGAAACTTCTGGCACATCGATTCCTTCACGTAATAAGTTAATACCAATTAGAATATCAAATTCGCCTAATCGTAAATCGCGAATAATCTCCGTTCTTTCCAGTGTTTTTATATCACTATGCAAATATTTAACTTTTAAGCCTAATTCTTTGAAATAGTCGGTTAAATCTTCGGCCATTTTCTTCGTTAAGGTTGTGACAAACACTCGCTGATCTTTTTCGATCCGTTCATGAATTTCGCCCACCAAGTCATCAATTTGACCCATAATTGGGCGGATTTCTACTTCTGGATCTAGTAAACCTGTTGGTCGAATGATTTGTTGAACAACAGTCTCTGTTTGTTCCATTTCATAAGGGCCTGGTGTTGCCGATACATAAACAATTTGGTTTACATGTTGTTCAAATTCTTCTAAACGAAGCGGTCGGTTATCAAGTGCACTTGGTAAACGGAAACCATAGTCCACTAACATTTGTTTCCGTGCTCGGTCGCCATTATACATTCCTCTAATTTGCGGCATTGTTACATGAGACTCATCGATTACAAGTAAGAAGTCATCTGGGAAAAAGTCCAACAGCGTATATGGCGGTTCCCCTTCTTGGCGACCATCCATATGTCGAGAGTAATTCTCAATCCCTGACGTATAGCCCATCTCTCTCATCATCTCAATATCATAGTTGGTTCGCTGTTCCAAACGTTGAGCTTCCAATAATTTATTTTCACTGCGAAGCACTTTCAAACGTGCCTCTAATTCTTCTTGGATCTGCGATATGGCGTGTTCCATATGTTCTTCGTTCGTCACGAAGTGTGTTGCCGGAAAAATAGCGACATGCTCTGTTTCGCCGACAATTTCACCAGTTAACGCATCTACTTCACGAATTCGATCAATTTCGTCTCCGAAAAATTCAACACGTAGCGCATGCTCATCCCGTGAAGCTGGGAATATCTCAACCACATCACCGCGGACACGAAAACGCCCCCGTTGAAAATCAATATCATTTCGTTCGAATTGAATATCGACTAAGCTTTTTAGTAACTCATTACGATCCATTTCCATTCCCACACGTAATGAAACAACTTGTTGACTGTATTCCCGCGGATCCCCTAAACCAAAAATACAAGAAACTGATGCTACCACGATGACATCGTTTCGTTCCAATAAAGAACTTGTCGCTGAATGGCGTAGTTTATCAATTTCATCATTAATACTGGAATCTTTTTCAATATATGTATCACTTGAGGGTACATATGCTTCTGGTTGATAATAATCATAGTAACTGACAAAATACTCGACCGCATTATCTGGGAAAAATTCTTTAAATTCCCCGTATAATTGTCCAGCTAGTGTTTTATTATGTGCAATCACTAATGTTGGTTTGTTCACTTCTTGAATCACATTAGAGATTGTAAATGTTTTACCTGTTCCGGTCGCTCCAAGTAAAATTTGAGCTTTTTCTCCACCTTTGACACCGTCAACTAGTTCAGTAATAGCGGCTGGCTGATCTCCGGCAGGCTCATATTTAGAAGCCAAATGAAAGGTATTGGAAGTTTCTCTTTCGATCATTTATAACTCCCCCTCAAAGTGTCTAATTTCTCTTAAATTATCGGCCCATTCTGGCAGAATGTCCACTTATTAGTTTAACATACCGAACATATTTTCGCCACTTTTGCTGTTTCAGACTTCAACTGATCTTAATCTTTTGTTCTTAATTTCTATGTCACATTTTATAACATGTAATGTGAGGAAATTAGAGTTTTTTTCTCTTTTTAGCGTTCAAATACTTGTCAGCTTCCTATTTCTTACTATATAATTGTTCAATATGCAAAACTAGGAGGTATTTTATGAAAAGGAAACACTTTTTACTTTCTTTCTTTGTGATGATGGTAACTCTGCTAACATTCATTAGTGGCACTTCAGCACATGCAGAAGGAAAGAAATATACAATTGGAACGGATTTAACATTCGCCCCTTTTGAATTCCAAGACTCAAAAGGAAAATACATTGGTATTGACGTTGATTTATTAGATGCGATTGCCAAAGATCAAGGTTTTGAAGTGGATTTAAAACCATTAGGCTTCGATAGTGCAGTCCAAGCGATTCAATCTAAACAAATTGATGGCATGATTGCTGGAATGAGTATTACGGATGAGCGAAAAAAATCCTTTGATTTTTCAGATCCATACTTCGATAGTGGTTTACAATTAGCGGTTAAAAAAGGAAACGACAAAATTAAATCATATGATGATTTAAAAGGCAAAACGGTTGCGGCTAAAGTTGGAACTGAAAGTGCCAATTTCCTTGAAAAAAATAAAGAGAAATATGACTACACTATCAAAAATTTTGACGATGCAACGGGTCTTTATAAAGCCTTAGAAAACGGTGAAGCGGATGCAATCGTTGATGATTATCCTGTATTGGGCTACGCAGTTAAAAATGGTCAAAAATTACAATTAGTTGGCGATAAAGAAACAGGCAGTTCTTATGGTTTCGCAGTGAAAAAAGGTCAAAACCCTGAATTAATCAAAAAGTTCAACGCTGGTTTGAAAAATCTTAAAGACAATGGTACTTATGATAAAATTTTAAACAACTACTTAGCGACAGGCGATGAAACAAACACACAAGACGCTGGCGAACAGATGAAAAAAATCACTCCTAAAAAAGAGAAATATGTGATTGCTAGTGATTCTACATTTGCTCCGTTTGAGTTTCAAAATGCCCAAGGCGATTATGTCGGAATTGATGTAGATTTAGTCAAACGTGCAGCTGAATTGCAAGGTTTTACTGTTGAATTTAAATTTATTGGTTTTAGTTCTGCTGTCCAAGCTGTTGAATCTGGTCAAGCAGATGGGATGGTTGCAGGCATGACGATTACGGATGATCGTAAAAAAGCCTTCGACTTCTCTGTTCCTTACTTTGATAGCGGTATTCAAATTGCGGTCAAAAAAGGCAATGACAAAATTAAATCGTATGATGATTTAAAAGGCAAAAAAGTCGGCGTAAAAATTGGTACTGAAAGTGCTGATTTCTTAGAAAAAAATAAAAAGAAATATGATTACTCAATTAAGTATTTAGACACAACTGATGCATTATACAGTGCATTAGAAATTGGCGAAGTTGATGCCATGATGGATGATTATCCTGTCATTGGCTACGGGGTTGCGCAAAATCAACCACTAGCGACACCAATTCCTCGTGAAAAAGGTGGTTCTTACGGTTTTGCTGTCAAAAAAGGGCAAAATCCTGAACTACTTGAAATGTTTAACGAAGGCTTAAAAGAAATGAAACGTACAGGTGAATACGATAAAATTATCGGCACTTACGTAAAAGATGGCAACGAAGCCAAAGAAGAAACAGCTGACGAATCTACGTTTGTTGGCTTCATGCAAAACAACTGGAAACAATTGTTACACGGTTTATGGATGACGATTCTATTAACGTTGATTTCCTTCGTACTTGCTTTAATTGTCGGCGTTATTTTTGGGCTATTCAGCGTTTCACCAATCAAAGCATTACGTGTACTTTCAACCATTTATGTTGATTTAATTCGCGGAATTCCTTTAATGGTCTTAGCGTTCTTCATCTATTTCGGATTACCTGGTGTGCTTGGCTTTAATATCCCGGTCTTCATTGCTGGGATTATCACATTAACTTTAAATGCCAGTGCCTATATTTCTGAAATTGTGCGCGGCGGAATCAAAGCTGTTCCAGTTGGCCAAATGGAAGCTTCAAGAAGTTTAGGTCTTTCCTATAATCGGACAATGCAAAAAATTATTTTACCACAAGCGATTCGCATTATGATTCCTTCATTCATTAACCAATTTGTTATTTCATTGAAAGATACAACTATCCTTTCAGCAATTGGCTTAATCGAACTACTACAAACAGGAAAAATTATTGTTGCTCGGACATTACAAAGTACAATGGTTTACTTCGTTATTGCGTTAATCTACTTAATTTTAATTACTAGTTTAACTAAATTAGCGAAAAACCTTGAAAAGAAGGTGAACTAATATGACTGAAAAAATCTTAGTTGAACATTTAGTAAAAAAATATGGTGACAACACGGTCTTAAACGACATTAATGTTTCTATTAACGAAGGCGACGTAGTCTGCGTCATCGGTCCTTCTGGTTCTGGTAAAAGTACTTTTTTACGTTGCTTGAATCAATTAGAAGAAGCTTCTAGCGGAGACATTATTATTGATGGTGCGAACTTGACAGATAAAAATACGGACATCAACCAAGTCCGTCAACATATCGGCATGGTTTTCCAACATTTCAATTTGTTTCCACACTTATCTATTTTAGAAAATATTGTTTTAGCACCAACCGATTTAGGTCGCTTGTCAAAAGATGAAGCGGAGAAAAAAGCGTTAGAACTTTTAGAACGTGTTGGGTTGGCAGATAAAAAAGATGCCTATCCAGATTCTTTATCTGGTGGTCAAAAACAACGTGTCGCAATTGCACGTGCGTTAGCGATGAATCCTGATATTATGCTTTTCGATGAGCCAACATCAGCTCTTGATCCAGAAATGGTTGGCGATGTTCTTGGTGTAATGAAAGATTTAGCAAAACAAGGAATGACAATGGTCATCGTTACTCACGAAATGGGCTTTGCAAAAGAAGTGGCTAATCGAGTAATGTTCATTGATGGCGGTAACTTCCTAGAAGATGGTTCGCCAGAGCAAGTCTTTGAAAATCCTCAAAACCCTCGAACAAAAGATTTCTTAGATAAAGTATTAAATATTTAAACAAAAGCACTTGGCGCGCGCTAGCGCCCAAGTGCTTTATTTTATGATTAAATTGTTTCCGTGACAGAGACAGATTGAACGTGCCCTTTTTCTTTTAAGAGATGGTGCAAGTTGGAATGCCAGAAATCTTCTTTGCCTACATAAGAGATCTTTGCTGTCACTGCCTCTTGTTCGGATTCCAAAGTCAATTCTACTAAGCGCTCCCCTTTTTCTAAAGAAGCTTGAAGTTGTTCATGCAGTCGGCTTTCTTTAATCATGGGTTCCTTCATTTTTACGATAAGCTGCAATCGTTTTAGAGGAGTTTTTCGTTTAAAATGGGCCAGAGCTAATACTAGCAAAGTCGCCACGAGATTGATAAACGCAATGGTTAAAAAGCCCATCCCAATGACTAAACCAATAATAGTAACATTTCACATCATTACTGCTGTCGTTAACCCAGAGACTTTCCTTTCTCTAAAAACGATAATCCCCGCACCGAGAAAGCCTACACCACTAATCACTTGGGCGCCATATCGTGTAATATCCATAGAAATAATGGACGCCAAGGCGCTATTTTGTTTCACCACATCGACTAAAATATCCACCGATTGAATCTGTAAAATGGAAATCGTACAAGAGGCCAAACATAAAATGGCATTACTACTGATACCGAAGCCTTTTCTTTTAATACTTCTTTCTAACCCAATCAAAGCTCCAAAAACAACGGCTAGAGCCATCCGAATGACAACGTCGGTGAGAGAAAGTTCAATCATTTTTAAAGAATTCATCGCTTTCTCTCCTTTCTTGCAAGTGACTATTTGACTTATTTTGTATTAACTAATAAACGCAAGCCATTAAAAATGACCACTAAGGTACTTCCTTCATGAATAAGTACGCTAAATGCGATATTCGCAATACCTAAAAAGTTCAAGATAATTAACGTTGCTACCACTAACATTGAAAAAATAATATTTTGCTGCACAATTTTATTCAAGCGTTTTGAGACACGGTGAGCATAGCCTAATTTAGAAAGATCATTTTTCATCACTACCACGTCTGCAACATCGATAGCAATGTCTGTACCATCCCCCATCGCCACTCCGATATCAGCATTCACTAAAGCGGGCGCATCGTTAATGCCATCACCAACCATCCCTGTCATTCCTACTTCGCGTTTTAATTGATCAACAATCGCTGATTTTTCCTCAGGTAAAACATTAGCAAAAACTTGGTCCACGCCTACTAAGCGACCAACTGCTTCACCCGTAAGTTTTGCATCTCCTGTAATCATTGTTGTTTCAATATTTTGTGACTTGAAATAGTGAATGGCGTTCATTGCTTCTTCATTAGGAACATCCATCAATGCCACTAAACCAATCACTTGTTCATTTTCGGCAAAGTACACTACCGTTTTGCCTTCACTCGCTAATTTCGTTGTTTGTTTCTCAATGATTGTTGGCACTTGTTCGAAACTAGATGGTTTACCAATTCTAAAAGTTGTGTCTACAATGGTCGTTACTAAACCCACCCCGACAATATTTTCTACTTCTAAATTTAAAGCCGTTGTTTCTGCTTCAAAGCGATTAACAATCGCCGTCGCCAATGGATGATTGGATTTTTTCTCCATATTTGTTAAAACAGCTACTAATTCGTCTTGGCGATCTTCTAAGCCATCAACAAAAAGATAATCTGTTACCTCAGGTTTGCCTTTTGTTAGTGTGCCTGTTTTATCAAAAGCGAGTGCTTTCACTTCAGCTAAATTTGATAAGAATGAGCCACCTTTAAACAAAACGCCTTGTTTCGCTAAATTGGAAATTCCTGATAAAGTTGCCGGAACGGCACTCGCTGCTAATGCACAAGGGGAGGCAGCAATTAAGAAGACCAAGCCTCTGTAAAAACTTTCAGCCCAAGTCAATTGGAAAAGCAATGCGCCACCTAAAACAATTAGTGGAAAAACTGCTAAAACTAGTGTGACATATTTCGGTTCAAATCGTTTAATTTTGCTTGCAATTTCTGATTGATTTTCTTGTGATTGGTTCACGAGCTGTACGATTTTTGCAAAAACTGTTTCTGAACTATCTTTCGTTACTTCAACAACAATTGTGCCTGAACCGTTCATGGTACTACCAAAAACTGGGTCCCCACTATTTTTTTCTTTGGGAATACTTTCCCCATTAATAGATGATTCATCCACAGCGGTACTTCCTTCAATCACGACGCCATCTGTCGGAATTTGCGCACCATTGAGGACTTGCACGCGGTCACCAATCTTCAATTGTTCAACTGACACAGTTTGAATTGAGCCGTCGTCTGTTATCAGGCGAGCTTCTGTTGGATTTAAATTTAATAGTTTTGTAATTTCACGTTGGCTTTTGCCTTGGGCATAATCTTCAAGGAAATGCGCCGCCGCAAAAATCAAAATCAACAATGCTGATTCTTCAAAACTTCCCATTAATGCTGAACCAACTGCAGCTAAGGTCATTAACAAATGAATATTAGGCGAAAACTTTCGATTGTTTTTCGTATCCCGATACGTATCTCCAAAGCCTTCCCCAATAATATGATAACCAGCTAAAATAGCAGCTAATGAGAAAAGAATATTTTTCACTAAGAGCATGTTCCCTAAAAATAAACCGATAAAGAAAAGAGCCAATCCTGTAAAAAAGAGAATAACTGGAACGTTTTTACCTTTTTCTTCATGTGTGTGTGCACCTGTTTGTTTTGACATTGTTATGCGCCTCCTAATTAATGTTTTTCTATTCATATGAATGTATATTCATATTATAAAACACTTGGTTGGTTTTGTAAAGACTTAAACACAAAGACAAGCGATGATTCTATTCGATAGGATCACCGCTTGTCTTTGTCGATTCTTTTTGTTGTTGATATTTTTCTTCTTGAATAGTCAATAATGATTGCGTTAAATTGACCCAATCAATCGAACGAGGTGGATCCAGCCAAACCATAACTTTACTCTGTTCTTCTTGATACAAGTTATTTAAATTGGTAATCACCACATCTGGTAAGGTATCTGATAACGGGTCAATAATTTCTACATTTAAATTCACATAGACGGATAAA
Organism: Enterococcus sp. S183_ASV_20; assembly: GCF_018919685.1. Taxonomy (NCBI): domain Bacteria; kingdom Bacillati; phylum Bacillota; class Bacilli; order Lactobacillales; family Enterococcaceae; genus Enterococcus; species Enterococcus sp. S183_ASV_20. Next base: position 80,893 of record NZ_JAHLRI010000006.1, on the reverse strand, counting down.
TTTTTTTTGATGAATTGGTTATACTCTTTTCCATAAGAAAAATCAATTAGGACCTTGGCTGGCTCTGCAATTAAATGAACCGGAACATGATTAATTAGCAACAATAGATAGTGAAAAAACAAACAGTGATTGGCTTTCGCAATTTTTTTATGTTTTGCTGTTAACCAACGAATATATTCAATTAAATAAAAATAAAATTCCGGATATGTTTGCTTAAAAAACTGTAAATCCATTTCAAAATCGTCAAACATATTAATCGGAAAGTAAATAACATTGAAATGAATAATTGCTAACCCTTCTTCTAGAGTATTCCTTGTTGACTCCTCTAAACAATTAAATGCTTTTTCAAAACTTCCAATGAAAACACGAGTTAGGCTTTCAATCATAGGATCTTCGTGAATGACATATTTTTTCTCTAGTTTGCCATGCAAATACAAGAAAAAAACAATCGTATACGTTAATGATTTTGAGGACAATGCCCATTCCACTTGTGATTTTTTTATTAGTTCCTCTGAAAATGTATTCAGTGCGCGCGTATCGATCCCTTCCACCGCACGTCCTTCGTTGTTAATCATAATAGCTAAATAATGGAAAAAATTGCGTCGCTCATAGGTGGTGAAAGTATAGTTTAACTCAACAGACTGTAATACACGTTTCGCTTCATTATAGACTTTTACCGAATATAGTTCGGAAATTGGTTGATTGGAAAGCGTGAACAATTTATACAAAAAAAATGAAATTGCTTTTTGATTGCCGACAATTTCCCGCTTACTAAAATAGATCTGATACTCCTTTAAGGCTTTTTTTAGCCGCTGTAAGGTACTATACGCCACAGAGGTGCTGACATGATTACATTCAGCAAACTTTGTCAAACTATAATTTCCTCTAAAGTAAGACAACACTAATTTAAAAGAGAGCGATTCTGTTAAGTATTTCGTGAGCAAAAGTTTACTTGAATAGTTTCCATCAATTTCAAGTGTAACATCTACATCAGAAACGACTAAAGTTAAGCTGTCGCTTAACTTTAGATTGTCAATATCTGCTTTTAATTTTTCTAATGTTTTTTTGACTAAAAAATTCGACATTGATAATTCTTCGCGAAGTGCAATAAAAGTACCTGATAGCGTGGGACTTTCTTCTAAATGCCTTAGCAAGGAATAACTTCGTTGATCTTCTTTATTTAAAAAAATTTCATAATTCATCATTTATCAGTTCTTTCTCCCATAAATAGCCGTTCCTACTAATTCCCGTATGAAATTCAAGTAAAAAGTGTTTTGCCCCTCCGTTCCAGCACCGCCTGTGCTATTTGGTACAATGGTGATATGGCTAGCATCAAATAATTCATCCGTGAAAAATACTTGATGCTGACTTTTCTTGGAAGAAGGCCTTTCTTCATTTGTTTTTGGATTATTGGTTGTCACTTCTTTTTTACTAACGTCTTCGCTACTTTCTTCCGCTTGCGTTTCGCTAGTAATAGTACTTTCATTTGTTTCTTCCATTTTTTCTGGTGTGCCAGTATTCTCAATCGGATAAATTTCTTCTGTTGGATTGGTCGGATTATAAATTGGATTCCGTTCTTCTGCTGCTTGCACATTGGTTACTTGAAAAAACGAGAGTAACAATGTACTCCATAATAGTAAATGTTTGTATTTATCCATTTTTCTCACATATATTGCCAAATACTTTAGCTACATAACAAAACAAAAAATATAACTAGTAAAGTGGTATCAGACGATATTTAACAATACTCCTTCTTATTATTTCTTTTTTTGAGTTAGGTTTGTTGAATAAACTGCATGTTTGATAAGTAAAAACAAACAAAAACGTTGCCGATAATCAAATCAAAAATTAACTACTCTTTATATTTCTCTTTCGTTTTTTTCCTGTTTCTTTTTTCGCCAAATCAACCAGGTAATGATTAAAATCACTATCAATAAAAGTAGTAAGCCAATCATCAAATATAAATTCGAATGATTTTCTTTTAAGGTGACATCTTTTTCATTTAATTCTTTGGCAACTTTGCCATTAATTGTAAAGTCTTTTTCAAATTGCCATTGATTTCTAAAAGATATCGATTCATTGTTTATTGATTTTTTAAATGAGCCTGCAGCATCTTTATTCCCAACAACGGTCATAGACAAATGGTAATCTCCTGGCTTAAGCGGTTGCCCTTTTAGCGCAATGGGAACAGAAAAATTGGTATTTGGTGCAATTTGCATGTTTGCTTTTTCCTCTTTATATAAAACTTCTTCATGCCCCTTTTTGGTAATCTCTGCCGAAAATGCAACTTGGTTAATATATGTTTTTTGATCATTTTGTAGATTGACTAAAATCACATTTCTAGCATTAATCTGTCCTGGTGAGACTTTTTTCAAAAGTAAATTCGGCTCAACCTTTTTTTTATTTTGTTGCATCAATAATGCAACGACATACGAATATTCATTTTTAATGGATAACCCCTGACTCTTATCGTCTTGGCGTTTGCCTTCATCCGACGTTTCTTCTTTAAAAGTGATACCACTAGCTAACACTCCATCAAAGGGTGTATTAGGCATTTTGACGTTAATAGAAACCGTTTGTTCACTTTTCGGTTTTAAACGAACTGAGCTAGGGTATTGAACGTAGTCTTTTATATCAAACGCTAAGCTTTGATCTTTTTTCCCCTTATTTTCACCATACTCCACGATTACATTTGAATTGGTAATGGCACTATTGATGGAAATACCTACCTTTACTTCTTTATCTGTATCATTGCGCAAGTTCACTTTCAACTCAGTTTCTTCATTTGGTGCTAGTAATAAATCAAAGTAAGTTTTTTCTTTATCTACTTGTTTTTCTGATGGAATAGGCGTAACCGCGAAATTAAATTCACTGGCAAAACCATTGCTAGGTACTAACGCTAAAAGAATTAGTAGTATCGGAAAAAAAAGAAATCGTTGTTTTTTTCTGTTCAAATTATTTACTCCTTTTCTATATGTAGTGAATAGCAGGTAACCATGTTCCCCGCTATTCTTCTTTTTAAAATTCGTCTAATTTCCTGGAGCGTCTGTCAACGTCCATGTTAATTTTGTGGCGTATTTTTCAGCGTATTTGGTTGTAGAACCTGGAACAGTTAACTCAATACTTTTAGCAGCTGTAGTTGCATCTGTTCCCCAATCAAATAAATAAGTTCCTGCACCGTTTCCTTTCGCTGCGCTCATTACATCTGATTGACTACCATCTGAATTCAACGTGATTGTGGCTGGGCCTGTTGGTTTACCTGAATCTGAAGCAGTCACTACATTTCCGTTTTTAAACGTGATAGCTGCCCCAGTCAATTCTTTACCAGAAGTTGATTTAAATTGTCCTTCTTGTTTCACTTTTAATGACCAGCCAGCTTCGGTTCCACGGTTATCTGTTACTTGGACATAGTTAGGCCCTTCTTTGACTTCATCGGTTGCGCCTACCGTCTTGTATTTTTGGGTAGCAGCAAAATAAGTCTGATCCTTCGACGTGATTTTTTGAACACCGAAGTCTAGACTTGACGCATAATCAATTGACAACGGACCGTTTGTTCCTGGATTAGGACCTTCAGGATCTGTTGGGTCAATAGGATCAACTGGATTAGTTGGATCCGTTGGGTCAACCGGATTAGTTGGCTCTTCACTTGGTGTAAATTCTACGATACCATTAGATGTATAACTACCGCCATCTTCTGCAAAGGTTTGAGAAGTCATGCCTAAGCTCCCTAAAATAAATGTGGATAAACATACTGTTGTTACTTTTTTCATTTTCTTTTCTCCATTCTTTTCTTTAATTTCCTGGTACGTCTTCTAACGCCCAAGATAAACGAGCTTTAAATGTTCCAACTCTTTGATAAGCTACAGGAACATTGATTTGAATTCCTTGTTGTTTTGATTCATCAAGTAATGCTGTTAAATCTGTTTCACCTTTCTGATTACTTTATAAAAGCGTAATTGCCTCATTTGTAATCTGAGAGCTTCCAGCAGTTGAAACGAAAGAAAAAACATCTGGCATTACAATTGAATCATTTGTTAACGGTTGCGTTTGCTTTAGTTGCAAGCGCCAATTATTTGCGTTACGTTCATCCACAACTTTGAGTCCTTCGGTGGGATGCCCAAGTTTAATTAGTGGTTGATTACGTATCTTTTCCGTACCAAAAGTAATCTGTTTTGGTGCCTCTTTAAAATATAGTTCCCCTAAACGATAGTAAAAATAAATATCTTTTGTTTCCTCTGTCATTGTTCCTTCCGCATTGCCTGAGTCTTTTGTAAAAACATAGCCAGAAATATCTAGGGGTTTTTCTTGATAGGGTGCACCAATTTTCCCTGTTACACTTTTAGGTGGAGCAATATCTTTACCTTCCGCGTCTTTATAAAAAACGGTTACTGTTTTTTCTGTTGGTTTAGGAATAGTAATCGTTACATTATTTGACTTTTGCAGTAAGGTTCCTTCTTCATAATAGTCAAAGTTCATAGTTAAAACTTTTTCGGGCGTATTATATTGAAGGGTTGTTTTTAATTCAATAATCATGTCCTTCTTTAAAACTAGGTAGTCATTTAAAGCAATTGTTAAGTGATTCCCTGTTTGTGTCAGATCTTTGGCTGCTACCTTTTTACCATCAATCGTTAATGAATTTTCTTCATATGCTAATTCATCAGGTAAGTCAATGCTTACTTGCGGTTGACGATCTTCGATAAAGTCATTGTCAATATTCAACGTATTCCGTAGTCTCACCTGATCATTTTTCACTGCTTCAACAGCTGAGCTAAATTCCTGACCATTCACGCTAAGGGCTGCTTGTGACGTAACGTTGGTAGGAATTTGTGTCATTGCTAAAGCATTCTCTTGGTATTTGCCACCTGTGGATGATGTAAAGCCCCAATAAACCGTTGTTGCGCCAAATTGTGCATTTAAATCTGAAACTACATACGTATTCGTGCCCACACCTTCTAAATCATATGTTAATGCTTTGGCTGCGGCATTCCAATGAACAGTCAACATGCGCCAGGTTCCATTAGATAGATAGGTTGGCGCAACAGTGACGCCTGAATGCTCCCCTGTATAGCTGTTGTTATTAGCTTTCGGAGTGACAAAAGCTAAATGCCCATTTCCCTTATCTTGTGAAATTTCTCGGTCCATTCGGTTGGAACTACCAGTATTTTTATAGGTATCAAACTCAATCGATAAGGCATTTCTAACATAAGGTTGACCAGCTTTCGTGGAGTATGCACCGATTCCCATCCCAGGTGAACCAATGACTTCTTGAGGCGTTGTGGACATTCTAGGATCATTCGTTAAGGTAAAGGTCATACCATCACCAGCATTTGCATACTCGTTTCCTAAATACAAATAACTTTTAAAGGTAAAATCCGACAATAAACTGATTGGTTTTTTTGACCAAATAGCTCCTTTTTGTGATTTAACAGCTGGGTTTAGTTGTAATAACTTCCCACCTTCTAAAATACTTGTTGCATTTCCAATTGGCTCTTGAAATACCTTGTCGATTGGAATGATATTAGGATCATCAGGCAATGAAGCAGCGTATGGCGCAGCCAACATGCGCGGCTGTGGTTCAACTATCGCCGATTCCGTTGCACTGTTATCGTCATCCTTTTGTTGTTTGCTAGGTTCTAAAGTAGCCGTTGATTGGTCTGTTTCTGCTGGATGATTATCGGTTGTTGTTGTCGTTCCTAGGGAAGATTCTTGCTCTAATGTTTCCGAGTGAGAAGCAGCGCTAGTTGCCTGATCATTGGCCGATTCCTCCACTATTTCCCGATTGACTTCGTTGATATTTGTCGAAGGATTACTAATCGCTTCGCTAGTAATAGGCGCAAGGAGTAGTAAGAATAAACTACTTGCCAAAAAGACTAGGCTTTGTTTGTTTCGCATCTCTCTTCACCTCTACTTTTTAAATTCCTGGTACATCCGTCAACGTCCACAATAATTTTGTTTGATATTTCACGGCATCTTTAGGGGTTGACCCTGGTACTGATAGCGCAACATCTTTTGTAACATTAACATTGTGTACCGTATTGGTTTCATCGCGTTCTGCAACCACTTCTACTTTACCCCAATAAGTAGCCCAAGTTCCTGCACCGGTTCCTTGCTTCGCAGCTGCCACTAGCGATGCGGTTCCTGGAACAAGGGCAATCTTATTTGTTGCCTCTGGTTTCTCAACATTTTGCGCATTACTATTAACGGTCGGGTTAGCTAAAGAAATTTGCGCACCTGTCAACTGACTATTTAAAGTCGCCTTTGTTGCTTTAAATTGCTCCTTTTGCGTAACCGTTAAAGACCAACCGCTATTGGTTCCTCTATTATCAGAAATTTGCACAAAATTTGGTGTTTCTTTTTGATTTTCTTGATATTGCTGTGCTCTTGCAAAATATACTTGGTCTTTATTCGAAATACGATTTTTCCCAAAGTCAAAACTTGAAGCATAATCAATAGACAGCGGTCCTTGGGTACCAGGATTGGGACCTTCTGGGTCTGTCGGATCAATTGGTTTGACTGGCTTTTCTGGATCGGGATTTTCTGGATCAACTGGCTCTGTCGGATCTACGTTCGGAATAAATTCTACTAAACCATTCGAACGATACTCTTTTGGCTCTTCTGCCTTCGCTTGTAAGGACCAACCAGCAACTGCAAATGTACTGCATAGAACGATTCCTGTGAATTGTTTTTTCATTGCTTTTCTCCTTTATTTAATTATTAGCGGGAGTATCTTCTAATGCCCAAACTAACTTCGTTGAATATTGTTGTGCAAGCTTTACAGATTTTCCGGGAACGAATAGTTGGACAGCTTCTTTATTTGTTGCTTCATTTGAACCAAAGCGATAAACCCAAGTCCCAACACCTGTTTCTTTTTTAGCGTTCATCGCTAGATTATTATTTACACCAGGTGTTAAGGAAATAGTACTACTAACTTCAGTAGGTTTATATTTTTCATCCACCATTGAGGCAGCTTCTGCCTTTGTAAACGTTAATTGAGCGCCGACTAGTTCCTCTCCAGTAGCTGTTTTAAATTGTTCAGGTTGGGAAAGCGTTAGTTTCCATCCTGCTAACGTTCCTCTTTTATCAGTTACTTGTACATAGGTTGGTTTTTTTGAACCATCTTTCATTTCATCTGGCGCAGCATAATACGTTTGATCTGCCGTAGAAATCTTTTGTGTGCCAAATTTAAATTTTGACCCATAATCAATTGATAAGGCACCACCCGTTCCTGGCCCTGGAGGATCAATTGGGTCTACTGGATCAGTAGGATCGGGATTTTCTGGATCAACAGGCGGTGTGATTTCGTTATCGCCTGCTTCAAAAGTAATTGTGCCTTCCGTATTGTATTCTTTCGGAAAAGTTTCTGCTGCTGATGCGTTTATTGCTTGAAACCCTACGCCTAAAAGTATGGTTGCCGATGTAAGTAAAACAGTTTTTTTCATTAAATAAGCTCCTTCTCTCGTTTCATTTTATTAATTAAATAAATGACTACCCCCAACAAACTAACTCCTATCAAGGAATACAGCGGATTTTCAGACTCGCCTGTTTTAGGTAAAACTGCTTGTCCAGAAGCAGTTAAATTGTTTCTTCCCTGTTCTTCTGATTGTTGGGTATACGCTATGTCATTTGACTCTTTTTCATTCTCATAAACGTAGGTGCCATAGAAGCTCGCTTGACCATTTGATTCATAATTATTTTCTTCAGCCATAACGCTTTTTGTTTGCAACCCAATGATCAATAGCCCTAAACATACCAAACTAAACCTTTTTATGATTTTCATCTGAATTCCTCCTTCCCCATTTTCAACATTGACTGGCCCAGCCAATAAACATTATATAAAAGAAATATTTATTAGATTTTTTTCAGACGCTTTTAAAAAATAAAATGGTTTCAGCTAAGAAAGCTTTAAAATCAACACTTTTAAAGACAAAAAAATAAACAAAAAAACTTCAAAAAATAATTTTCGAAGTTTTTTTGTTTATTTTTTTATTATTTTTATACTTCAACCGCTTCTAACAAAGCTAAACGTTCAGCAACTTCTGCTTCTGTTAAATTATATTTTTTTACATAACGGTTGGCAGGATGCTGGCTACATTCTAATGAGCAGCCACCTAAATGTTTATGTTCATTTTCTTCTGAAGTTAAGATTTGACGATTACATTCTGGGTTTGCACAGTTAATGTAGCGTTCGCAAGGTGTTCCATCAAACCAGTCTTTCCCAATAACTTTTTTATCAACATGATTAATTTCGACACTGATTCGGTCATCAAAGACATACATTTTGCCGTCCCAAAGTTCGCCACGTGTTTCTGGATTTTTCCCATAGTTGGCGATACCACCATGCAATTGAGCAACATCTTCAAATCCTTCTTTTAATAACCAGCCAGAAAATTTTTCACAGCGAATCCCGCCAGTACAATAGGTAACAATTTTTTTATCCATAAATTGTTCTTTGTTCTCGCGAATCCATTGTGGTAACTCACGGAAGCTACGGATATCTGGGCGCACGGCACCACGGAAATGACCTAAATCATATTCATAATCGTTACGAGCATCGATTACAACAGTGTCTTCGTCTAGTAAGGCTTCTTTAAATTCTGCAGGTTCCAAATATTTCCCCGTCGTTTCTAATGGATCAACGTCTTCTTCTAAGTTCAACGCCACTAATTCAGAACGTGGGCGAACAAACATTTTGCGGAACGCCATTTCTTCTGCTGGATCAATTTTAAAGAATGTATCCTTAAAGCGCTCATCTGCTTGCATTACTTCCATGTACTTTTCTGTTTCTTCGACAGTACCAGATAACGTTCCGTTAATCCCTTCTGTCGCTACTAAAATACGGCCTTTTAAATTTAATGATTTGCAAAAAGCTAGATGCTCTTTCGCAAAAGCTTCTGGATCTTCAATTGTTGTATATTTGTAATAAAGTAATACTTGGTATTTCATCTTGTTTTCCCCTTTTGTATAAAGTCATTCTATCCCATTATACGGTGAATAAAAAAGGGAAAGCGATTATTTTGCTTGTGTATTTACACACAATAAAAAAAGCCTGATAAACGGCGGGAACAGAACCAACACTACGCGTTGCTCCGATCTCAACAACTTCTAAGGTGTTTTCTCGACATGCGTCTCGTCACAGTACAGCCTTCAAAAGAGCTACAGCTCTAAGAGTTGCGATGTTTCACTGTGAAGCATGAACAGATGAAATCATCGTACCTACTTGGTGAAGGTCCTTCGGAAATAAGCCGAAATTGTTGAGAATCACGAAGAACGTAGTGATTCGATGATGAACAATACCTACTTGGTCTCCAAAAATTAAAGAGCAATTTTCGGAAATTTCTTCTTATTGCTGAGAAACACTATTTGCAAAGCAAATAGATGTTAATCAGTACCTACTTGGTTCTCGGAGCTAAACGGTTCTGTCCCGACCTCTTCTATATACTACTCCTTTTCAGAAGTCGCGGCGAGTTGTTCTTGCAATTCACCTAAAAGTTCAATTTGAATATTTTGGATTTTTACCAAATTTTCTAGTTGATTATTGATAATATAATCCATTTTCTCATGTAATAAATTAATTTCTACTTCTGCTTTTAAGTTAATTTTATAATCATTATTCGCTTGTTCTCTATCACGGGCTTCTTGTCTGTTTTGACTCATCATAATAATCGGTGCTTGGATAGCTGCTAAACAAGATAAGGCGAGATTTAGCAAAATATAAGGATATTTGTCAAATGGTTGTCCCAATAAAGTGGTAGAGTTAATCACGATCCAAGCAATCAACACGAAACAAAAGAAGCCAATAAACACCCAGCTACCGCCAAATTTAGCAATGGTATCCGCTGCTCGTTGGCCAAAGGTTAATTTCTTTTCCATCTTTTCATTCATATTATTGGAAATCAGCTTATCTTCTTTGATATGTTGAACCACCAATTCATTCAGTTGTTGGATTTTTTCAGAATCATTTGCGACCAATTGTTTCATGTAATCCAAACGATAATTAAGTAACTCCGCCAATGTAATCATCGATTCAGCTGTCAATTGTGGATTGTTTTGGAGAATAAAAGCTTGCGTTTCCTGTTCTATATCTTGAAGATAAATGTTTTTTTTCGTTGATTCACCAATAACAACTTGTTTATTTTTTGATTGCTTCATCTTCGTCACTCCCTTTGATCGTTCTTCCCTTTATTTTAATATAAAGTCTCTCAGAAGAAACCTAAAAAGGCTTTGGAGTGATCGTTGTTGCTTCTGCTTTAAAATTTAATAGGTAAATTGGTTACATCATGGAACAACGAACCAATTAATTCTTTGTATTTCGCTGGATTCACACAATTAGTTAGCAATATGACCCCGGTTTTCATATCTTTTGAAAATAAAACCAGGGCTTGTTGACCCGCTTCAACGCCGTGTAAGCGTAAATAATTATCATGAACATAGATGCCGCCATGATAAGAACTTTGCTGAGAAGACGTCCATAATTTTTGCAAAAGTGCGGTGGAAACTAAGTGTCCACTCATTAATTGATGTAAGTACCAATACAAATCACCTGTCGTCATATCCACATTCCCAGTCCCAAATTCATGGGCAAAACTAGCTGCGGGAATTGAGAGCACTTGATTATACGAATTGTCTTCTGTCCATTTATAACTTGTTGAATTATTGGGTTGTTCCAATAAGGTTTCATAGAAGCCAAAATTCTTTAAACCAGCCGTTTTGTGATAAAGATTATTAAATAATTCTTGATAGGTACGTTGATACATTTTCTCTAACATTCCTGCTAAAAGGACAAAATTTACTGGGGAATAATTGTATTTTCCTTTATTGACTTGAATGGTATTTTGTTTAACAAATTGAATAATTTCTTCATCGGTAACGATATTATTAGGCATTGCTGATAACTTTAAACCGCTTGTCATATTCAACATATCGCTAATCGTAATATCCTCAGCACCTTGAATTTGCGGATAAAACGTAGCGAGTTTTGTATCTAATGTAAGTTTACCTTCTTCAATCGCTTTTAAGATCAAGGTTGTGGTAAAAGATTTTTGAATTGAGCCAATCTGAAACCTTGTGTTTGGCGTATTGGCTTGTTGCTTTTCAAAATTGGCAAAGCCATATCCTTTATTTACTAAAACCTGATCATCTTTAATGATCAAAGCCGAACCAATATAATTTGTTTCTTGAATTTTTTGATCAAGTTCGCCACTATCTGGTGCAACTATTTCTTTCGTTAAATTCGCATAATTATCACTTCGGCGATCTTCTTCCAAGACCACTTTCGATTCTTGACTCACTTGTGAATCTCTAGTGAAAAAGAACGTTTTTATTAAATAACCACTACCACCAATCACCACCAACAAACACACTATAAAAAGCCAATTCACTCCTCCATGTCTTTTCTTTGCATGTCGTTTACGCATACCGCTTACCTCCGCCTATTCTATTAACAGCATTATCATACGCTATATTTTCATGAAAATTACAGATTTTAGTAAAATTTATAAAACTTTCAACTTTTATAAAAAACAGCTTGGCACCAGAATCAATCTAGATTCTGGTGCCAAGCTGTTTTTTATTTACTTTCTTGCCCCATCACAGCAAAGTAATTATCATCGTTATCTGCAAAATTAAAAACTAAGCCTGTTGGCAATTGAACCATTTCACCAACAGTAACGCCAGCCTCTTGCATTTTTTTATAGAGACCAATGATATCATCGCTAGCAAACATTAAAGAAGGGGTATTCCCCGCCACTTCTGGTGAATGTTTTTGAATAAAGGCCAAATCATATAAAACAATAATCGCTTCTGCTGATTCACTTGGTGCAATTTCTACCACCAATGTGCCGTCAACTTCCTCTCTTTCCTTTTCAACAAAGCCAAACGTTTGCCAAAATTGACTAGATTCCTCAACATTATTCACATATAACATAATCTTTACTTGGTTTGAAAACATTCCTTCACGTCCTTTTGAATTTAGTTAACAACTTATTATATACGTTCTTTTAAATAATTACTGCACTTTCGCTTAAAATTCAAAAAAAGTGTTTGAGCAAGACATTGCTCAAACACTTTTCGTTTTATTGATTTAGATATTTGCATCTAAGACAACGTCGCGATCATTTAAGACATCACGATCTAATTCATGAATACGAGCACTTGTTAACACGCCTGCAACCATACTATCGTTAACGTTAACAGCTGTCCGCGCCATGTCAATAAGTGGTTCAACTGAAATTACTAAACCAACAATTGCAACTGGTAAGTTCATTGCGCCTAAAACGATTAGAGAAGCAAAGGTTGCTCCACCGCCGACACCGGCTACGCCAAATGAACTGATTGTGACAACTGCTACTAACATTAAAATAAATTGTAAACTAAAGACATCAATTCCAACAGTTGGTGCAACGATGGTTGCTAACATAGCTGGATAAACGCCGGCACAACCATTTTGTCCAATAGATAAACCGAAACTACCAGCAAAGTTTGCTGTGGCATCATCGACACCTAATGCTTTGGTTTGTGTTTCAATATTTAATGGTAAAGCTCCTGCACTTGAACGAGAAGTAAAAGCAAAGCTCAAGACTGGAAAAACTTTTTTTAGATACGTAACTGGATTGACTTTCAAAGTAATTAAAATCAGCATGTGAATGGCAAAAACAATGATTAAGGCCACATATGATGCCAACACAAATTTACCTAAGTTAATAATCGCAACAAAATCACTTGTTGCTACAACATTAATCATTAACGCTAGCACGCCATAAGGGGTCAAGCGTAAAACTAAGGTAACAATTCGCATGGTAATTTTATATAAACTATCAATTAAATTTGCAAAAAATTCAGCTTCTTTTGGCGCTTTACGACGAACGCCTAAATAAGCGACACCAACAAACGCAGCAAAGATTACCACCCCAATGGTACTCATTGGTCGTGTTCCCGCAAAGTCAGCAAAGACATTTTTAGGAATAAATGAAACGATTTGTTGTGGAATCGTCAAATCTTGAATCGCATCTTGACGCGTCGCTAACTCGGCAATTCTTGACGTTTCTGCAGCACCTTGCGTGAATTTTGCCCCTTGAAGACCAAACGCTAAGGTTGTTCCAATCCCCACCAAGGCAGCTACTGCTGTTGTTCCTAGTAAGGTGGCTAACACATTAAAGCTAATTTTTCCTAATTTATTGGATTCTTTCATTTTTGTAAATGCACCTACAATAGATACAAATACTAACGGAATTACGAGCATTTGTAGAAACGCTACATAACCATTACCTACAATCCCGATCCATTCCATTGATTGCGTAGTAATTTTACTGTCTGTACCAAAAGCAAATTGAATAATTGCACCTAAAACAATCCCCACGCCCAATGCTGAAAAGACACGTGTTGAGAATTTTAAATGTTTCTTTTGCATTTGGTAGAAACCGAATAACACAGCAATAAATGCAAGGATCACTAATACAGTGATGAATGTTGTCATTTTAGTTCCTCCCTATGTTTTTAATGACAAGTACATCAAAGGAAGTAAAGGTTCCCGGTACTCACTCTCCAGTAAATACCCTGAAAACAGCAAACTGTTTCCAGTGATAGTTCTATTGTACCTTATTTTATAGCAAATAGTGGGATAATTTGCTTACTTTTTGATAGAAAATAACCGTTGCGATAGTTTAAAACTATCACCAAGCGTTGTTTTACTAGTCACTGTAAAAATAATTTTTTTGTCCTCTTTCTTTTAAGCTGACGTGGTATACTTAGTTCTAGGAGGTGTAAGCGTATGCAAAAAATTTGTTGGATCCTTTCTGTCAACCGTGATGGAGCAATGTTGTATGTTGGGAGCCCTGCAAATGGAGGTCCTTGGCTCTTTTCAAATAAAGAGCAGCAAAACATCAAAGCCTTTTTTCAACCAACCTATGAAATTGACTTTATCAGTTATGATGTTCTTTCAGAGGAAGTACCAGAAGCTGCGTTCATTTTGTACAATGAAATACTCGCTCCCTATCTTCCCGAAAAAATCACCAAAGTTGGTCAGCCGATTGCTTATGTGGATATCGCTACAAAAAATTATGAACAGTTTAAAAAAGCTTTGGTTGCTAAATCTTCACAAGAATAAAAACAGCGTTTATAACGTAATCCGTTATAAACGCTGTTTTTAAAGTTTAAGCTTCTTCTGATTGTTGAAAATTCAATTGAACACCTGGACGATCCAGAGCAATTTCAGTTACTTCATAAGATAAACGTTCGACGATGCTAAATAAAGGACGCACAAGTTCATCGACTTCTTCTTGCGAAATATCTTCTTGTTTTTCAATTTTACGATCAATAATGTGATTAATTTGGCTAATCGCCCCTGATAAAACAAATTCGTCAAAGACAATTCGAAATTCTAAGCGAGCAACAAGTGCTGAGCTGTTTTCTGGATAATTTTCTTCTTCTACTTCAATTGGTGAAAAACTGACACGTAAATCTGTCTCTACTTCTGAATCAGGTACTCGCATATCATAGTGATACGCTTCAACAATTTCTTGTTGGCGTTTAATTTCCATTGTTTTTTCTCTCCTTTTTTAACAAGATATTCCCCTTTTAGAATATCCAATGGTTTCTTTTCTCAAGTATACCACAAGTCCGAAAGTTGCCTAGACCAAAAAACACAGAAGGTCAGACTTTTTTGATAAATTGATTTCGGCAGTTTGAACAAGTGACTTTGATTGTTCCTCGTCCTTTCGGCGCACGTAATGACTGCTGACATTTTGGACATTTAAAATAACGATATCTTTTCTGAGTCAGGTGTCGCTTGCGAAAAGCATGAACCTTTTGCATTAGGCGTTGTTTTCGAAGAATAAACCGTTGATTTTCATTCAATCGCGGGTGAATATGTTTTGAAAAAAAGCGATAATACACGTAGGCTACTGTGATTAAAATCAATAACCGAACCCAAAGATAGCCAGTAAAAATATTGATGAGCGCCAGCACGACACTTGTTAGCAACAGCGTTCGATTCAATTCATCGAACCGGGCATAACGTCCTTGTAAAAATCGTTGCGCTTTTTTGCGCCAACGTAGAATGCGTTCAAACCAAATTTGGCCCATTTATCTTCCTTCTTTCGAGCATTATTTTTTGAATAAATGATTGATTTACAGAAATTTTCAATCAAAATTTACACTTACTAAGTCCAAATTTTGAACAACTGTTGGTTATTTTCGATGGTATACTTCTAGAGAAGTCAGGTCAACCGATGAATGACTTCGTTGATAATAGCTACCGCTATTTTATACAAACTTAAACTGTCGATGGATAGATTATCCGATTTTAACTTAGGGGAAGGTTAAAATCCGATTCTATAATTTAGCACTACACTCCTTTATTTAGTAGCAACTTTAGCCTATCTATCCACATTTTAAGTCAAAAAGAAGCAAGTCCGGACTTGCTTCTTTTTATTTATCTTTCTAATTCTTCAATTTTCTTCTCAATTAACGCCAAGACATATTGACACGCTTCAGGATCTTCGACAAAATCATATTTATCGCCATCAATTTGAATTTTAGGACTTTCATCATAGTCTTCGTACCATTGATCATAACGCTCGTTCAACATTTGATAGTAATCATACAACGTTGGATCTGTTTCAATTTGTTCATAAGGACGGCCACGTTTTTTGATGCGTTCCAACATTTTGGGAAATGAAATACGAATGTGAACTAACAAATCAGGTCTTTTTTTATGCGCAGCATAAGGCAATTCTTGGAGCATGTTTTGTAATAAGTCATCGTACACTTTAACCTCTGTTTCGTTGGCACGACCTAAATCTGCATTTAAATGAAAAAGTAATGAATCTTCATAAATCGAGCGATCCAATACATTATTTTCATGCGTTAATGCTTGTTTAATACTATCAAAACGTTTATTTAAAAAATAAATTTGTAATAAAAACGCGTACTTTTCCGGTTCCGCATAAAATAAAGGTAATACCTCATTATCATCAACTGATTCGTAAAAGGCTTCTGAACCTAAACGGTTTGCAATTAAAGCTGTTAAACTAGATTTACCAGCGCCAATCGTACCTGCTAAAACAATCACTGCCATCGAACTCCCTACCTATTTTTTTCCATTTTATTTTTTATCTTCAACCAATTAAACATACCAAAAATTGAGTTAAAAGTATACATACAATACATAACAAATATCGCATAATCACCACCAGCATGCGTCCCTACTCGGAACCATAACAAAATTGAAAAAATATTTCCTAGTAGCCAAAACACGAATTGCGATTGATAACGTTTAATCATCAATAACATCCCTGTCGCTGAAACACTAAACGTGATTGCATCTAATGTTTGTTGCGCATCATTTACAAAACCTAACAAAATATATGCAGCTACGCCAATGAGCAGCCACGTGAAAAAGGCATACAACCACTGAATACCTTTTAAAACTTTTACTTCGGTTACTTGACCTGAGCCATCTTCGCTAGCCCGAAGCCAAGCATAAAGCCCTGTAATGTCCATAATAATATAGAAGCTTTGTAAAAGAACTTCCGCATATACCCGTGTCACTAACCCAAAATAACCAATAATCACCGCACTGATTAACCCAAAAATGTAATTGCTGACTTTTCCTTGGGCAATTAAATTCACACAAATGATGCCGGCTAAACCACCTACTAACGTAATCCAATTCGATGGATTGATAGCAAATGCAATCAACTGTACCCCCACCATCAAAGCTAAAAACAAGTAACTTCTCGTTTCCCAACCTTTAAAATCATTCACCAAAAAATTCTTATTCACAACAAATTTCCGACCTTCCTAAAACCAAACTTTTATTTGTTGACGTCTCAATAAGAGTACTCCGTTTTAAAAAACAAGTCAATCAGATTTCGGAATAAAAAGAAGATTTTAATACTATATATTGATTTAAAAAATAAAAACACACTACATATAGTTATTTCGTAAGCTTTCTGATATCCTTTATTGCCACAATATTTTCTTCATCTTGCTTTAATCTTCTATGTATTCATGGATTTGTTTCCATCTAATGATTCCTGCGGCAGACCCCTTTACGACGGTAGCGCTCCAAATTAATGTTGCGAAAGCGGAAGCAACCGTACATATTTATGCTTCAAACACAGCCATCGTTCACTCTTTTTATTGAAATGCTTAAAAATTGACGGCCTTATTTCTCGAATCTGGCCACTTATTAACTTATTACATGAAAACATTCGCCTAAAAAAGCAAAAAAAACGACTCACCTAAATAATCGACCTACAAACAATTCCTTTCATTTGTAGGTCGATTATCTTTATTAGGTTTGATACAGATGTTTCGCCATTCCTAGTTTCCCTTTACTGCTCATCTCTATTTATTTTTTTACTGTTTGCCAACAGCTCGTTGTCTGAAAGTACTATCCGTCCTTTGGTACTTTGTTCAAAGCTGTAAGCTTGCTCAAATAACGTTTGCTCTTTATTGGCAGTTTGTGTAAAAGTCAGCCCATAAGGTTGTCCTTCACTGTTTTTCGCCAAAGGAACCGTCAATTCAGGATATCCTGCCACGGCACTTAAACCCGTACCTTCAGAATCAATAAAAGCATATCCGTCTAATTGTTGTTTTTTTAGCAACGCATCAAACGTTTGCTGTGCTTTTTTAATGGTTGTTTGAATGATTTCTTTATCTGGTTGTTTCTTTTTAACATCTGCTTCTAATAAATCTTGCCCATACTTGGCACGAACCTTTTTATCTTGTTGATTATACGCAATTAGTTCCTCCAGTGTTTTAAATGGTAAGTCATAACGTTTCGCAAATTCTTCCAATGCAAACTTAAATTCATTGGAAATAACTTTCCCGCCATCAATCCCTTCCATGTCTGGCGTTACCGGAATCACTTCTGCTCCAGCTTTTTGGAGGGCCTTTTTAGCAGTCGCAAATTCTTCTTCAGCACTTGGCATTTCTAGCAACCCAATGCGTTGACCTTGTAAGTTATTTTTAGTAAATTTCGTTGAATCAATGCTCGGAACCGTGTCTTTCTTAAACGCATTATAGCCTTGCGCAGCATCAACGACACTTCGGGCAATCGGGCCAACTGTATCTAATGACGGTGCCAATGGCAAAACACCTTCGCCACTTACTGAACTGTGGGTCGGTTTAAAACCAACCACTGATTGATGAGAAGCGGGGGAAACAATCGATCCCATCGTCTCAGTGCCTAAAGAGAAGGCGCCGATATTCATCGTCACACTAGCCCCACTCCCAGAACTTGAACCTGAAGGTGTTATTTTGAGCGGCCCATAAGGATTAAGTGTTTGTCCATGTTTGGAACTATAGCCACTTGGTGCTTTCATTGACATATAATTCGCTAGTTCAGATAAGTTTACTTTTCCTAAAATCAAAGCTTGCGCCTCTGTTAACTTCTTAACTACTTCCGCATCTTCCTTAGGCTTGAACGTGCGTAAGGCATAAGCTCCTGCACTCGAAATCATGTTGGTCGTATTTATATTTTCTTTCAAAGTCACAGGAATACCATACAAAGGCTTCTTCGGTGTTTGAGAGGCTTGCTGGTCAAATGCCTTGGCTTCCTTAATTGCTTGCGGATTGATTTCAGAGATGCTGTTCATGCCATTATCTATTTGATCGAACTGTAAAATACGGTCCAAATAAAACGCCGTAAGTTCTTCATAGGTCAATGCTCCGTCGGCAATCGCTTGCTGTAATTCAGTGATATTTTTTTCAATAATCAACGGTGCTTTGGTACGAGCTTTTTGTACATCTGTTTCTTTTAATTGGTCTTCAATCGTTTTAACGATTCTCTCTTGATTGTACATTGCTAGGGTTTCTGCCTCAGGAGTGAACTTTTTGAGTATAAACCAATAAGCTGCAGCGCCTATTATGACTAACAAAACAGCAATTATTCCGATTACTTTTAAAAATTTAGACATTTTTATCCTCCTATACCATTTAAAGATTATCTTACTATGTTTATTTTTGCATGACAACTAACAGTTTTGTTCGTTAAAAAGACAAAATAGAGAGTAGGACATCCGTCAAAACGACCGATGTCCTACTCTCTAACGATTAAGATAGTCCGCTAAATGCGTTTGTTTTAGTCTTTTGTGAAAGTTAAATACTGAGAATTTATTGTGTAATTCGTGTACCACTTTCTCCTTTGATTGCTTCCGAAGCTAATTCTAAAAGCCCGATAATCGCCTGGCGGTTTGGTTTACTTTCTGCAAAACTGATGGCCGCTTCCACCTTAGGTAACATATTACCTGGCGCAAATTGATTTTCTTCTATATATTGTTGCATTGCCGTAACCGTAACATCAGTCAAAGCTTGTTGATTTGCTTGACCAAAGTTAACAAAAACATGTTCCACTGCAGTTAATACCACAAAAACATCTGCTTCAATGAGTTCAGCCATTTTTGCTGCCGCAAAGTCTTTATCAATGACTGCATCTACACCATGATAGACTGGACCATCATAGGCAATAGGAACCCCGCCACCACCACAAGCAATTACGATTTGTCCTGCATCAACAAGTGTTCGCAAGCTAACTTTTTCGTAAATATCAACTGGTTTTGGTGAAGGAACTACCCGTCGCCAGCCTCGACCCGCATCTTCTTGATAGACGTTCCCAGTTTCCGCCATCAACTGTTTGGCTGTTTCTTCGTCATAATAACCACCAATTGGTTTTGTTGGTTTTGTAAACGCTGGGTCTTTCGGATCCACCACGACTTGTGTAATTAACGTAACAACTGGTTGTTCCCCTAAATTTCTGGCTACTAGTTCTTCATCAATTGCTTGTTGTAAATGATAGCCAATATAGCCTTGGCTCATTGCTGTGCATTCAGGAAACGGCACGACATCTTCTGGAGATTGACTCGTTTCCTCAAAAGCTAAGCGAATTTTGCCAACTTGTGGCCCGTTGCCATGAGCAATCACCACTTGATGGCCTTGTTCAATTAAATCAACAATCGATTTTGCAGCGGTTTGTGCTTTTGCCAATTGTTCTTTCGAAGAATTTCCTAACGCATTTCCACCTAATGCAATCACTATTTTTGACATCTGTTTCCCTCCTAGCGCTTTGGTTCTTGTTGTGTGATACAGTGTATATTGCCGCCCCCATAAACAACTTCTACCGTATTAACGCCGACAATTTTTTTATCTGGGAACATCGTTTGAACTTGCTCTAAAGCCAAACGATCATTTTCATCACCATACTGTGGCACAATCACGCCATCATTTGTAATTAAAAAGTTCATATAGGATGCGATACAAATATCGCCATCTTCTCGTGGCATGGTTCCTTCCACGAAATCAATTTTGAAGGAGCCTTTAATGGTTACATTTTTGACAGGACAGCATAATTTGTGGACTTTTAATTGGCGTCCTTTAGCATCAGTCATTTTAAGCAAACGTTGATATGCATCTTGTGCCGCTTCATAAAATGGGCTATTTTGATCTTCGGTGTAAATACAAGCCACTTCACCAGGTGCAATAAAACAAGCTACATCATCCACGTGACCATTGGTTTCTTCTGGGTCAATTCCATCACCTAGCCAAAGAACTTTTTCAACATTTAAATAGTCGCATAATTTTTGTTCGATTGCTTCTTTTGAAAGTTGTGGATTTCGACCTTCACTTAATAAGCACATTTCTGTAGTCAAGACTGTTCCTTGTCCATCTACGTGGAATGAACCGCCTTCTAAAACAAAATCATCTGTACGATAAGAATCTACATGCTCAATTTCACAAATTTTTTGTGCAACCAAATCGTCTTGGTCCCAAGGGAAATATAATCCATCTACTAATCCCCCCCAAGCATTGAATGTCCAATCCACACCACGGATTTCTCCATGGTCGTTAATGACAAATGATGGTCCACAATCACGGACCCAGGCATCATTGTTTGACATTTCATAAACCGTAATTTCTGGCGGTAATTGGCGACGGCAATTTTGAAATTGTTGTTGAGAAACCACCACATTCATCGGTGTAAATTGACTAATTGCTTTGGCCACATTAGTAAAAGCTTCTTGGACAGGTTTACCACCATCGCGCCAATTATCCGGTCTTTCTGGCCAAATCATCCAAACTTTCTCTTGTGGTTCAAATTCTCCTGGCATTCTAAAGCCATCTTGTTTAGGGGTACTTCCTACAATTCGTTTAGCCATTTTCTTTCGTTCCCTTCTTAATTTTTTTCACGTAAATAATTACTTCACCAAACAGAATAAAAATGATTGCCCCAATTGTGATTGGTAATTTTTCATTTAATGCTGCGGGACTAAAATCTAAAGGCACTGCTGTGAAAATCAGTGAAATAATAATCATAATCATTGGCAAAACCACTAAAACTTTTAAAAATCCTGGTTTTCCGTTAACTTTAAACGGACGTGGTGTATCGGGATCAATTTTTCTAAGCTTATAAAAAGCTGGGAAAACTGGGATATACGATAACAAGAATAGGACGACATTCAAGGAGAAAAAGGCCCAGAATAAATCTTGATTAGGTAAAATTGGTGCTAATACAATGACCACCGATGCCACAATGCCATTCATCAAAGCAGCCCCAATTGGCATGTCATTTTTCTTACTACGTTTTTCAAAAAATTTAGGCATGTCACCATTTTCAGCAGCATAACAAGCTGTATTATTGACTCCTAATGACCAAGAAATCATGTTTCCGAACAACGTAAGAAGGAATAGGAAAGCCATCAACATAATGAACCAACCTTCTGTCGAGCCTGTCAATAGTTTAAAGCTATCCATCATACCACTGCCGGTACTAATTTGATCGGTGGGAATCGCTACCCCAATTCCAAAGGCTGAAAAAATATAAATGGCCGCAATGACTAACCCCGCTGCTACAATAGCTTGTGGAATTTGCTTCTTAGGATTTTCCATATCATCTGCAAACGTACAGATGACTTCAAACCCTAACAAATTAAAAATGATTACAGAAATAAAAGATAAACTCCTTAAGTCAAACGTTGGTAGCATTGATTTCAAGGTAAATTCATTGGCAACACCTTTCGTCAAGGCTACATACAATCCTAGCCCACCAATTAAGACAGCTAAAACCATCTTGATTACGGCAGCTCCATTTAGAATCCAGATACTGTCGCTGACTGGATAAAAACTAATCCAAACCACAATCCAAGTAAAAATTAATTCAACAATAATCATCATCGGTGTTGAAAACTTAATACCTGTAATTGTCGTTAATAGTTCTGGCGTCATAACGGCTAATGAAGCTAGCCACAATGGATAATTAATCCAATAATACCAAGAAACTCTGGCACCCCAACGATGACCATATGCTTTGGTCACCCAATCATAGATGCCCCCTTCACCAATATAAGTTGTTCCTAATTCTGATGAAATTAACCCATATGGCAATAGGAATGCAATTAATAAGAAAATCCACCAAAAAAACTGAGAATTACCAATTGCAGCAACAGGCGCCGCTGCTTCAGCAACGAAAACCACACAGATGACTGATAAAATGGCACTCGTTAAACTAAATTTCTTTTTCCCCTCCATGAAGACTCTTCCTCTCTTTATAAACTGTCCACTGATTCATTTTTTCAATCAGTGGACAGTTGGCCGTTAAATGCTTTGAGTGTCTAAGAAAACTTCTAGTTCTTTTTTCGCTTCTGCTTGCTTGATTAAATCATAAGGATTTTTTGCTTCATAATCATTCATAAGATATACTAATAAGCCACGAATAGATGTTAAACGGTTTTCTGCTTCATCGAAACAAATAGAATTTTTACCGTCAATCACTTCATCAGTTACTTCTTCCCCACGTGTTGCTGGTAAACAGTGCATGAATTTACAATTGGCACCTGCCCGATCCATCATTTCTTGATTCACTTGATATTTTGGATAGAAAACCTTCATACGTTCTTCTTCAGATAATTCCGCTTCGTACAAGCCATACCAAACATCCGTGTACAAGAAATCAGCGCCTTCAACAGAACTTGCATCATCTGTGACCAAAAAGCTACCGCCTGAAACTTCACAATTTTTTGCTAATTTAGCTTGATGCTCTTCATTTAATTGGAAACCTTCTGGACCGAAGTGAACAAAATTCATGCCCATTTTTGTTGTGATTAATCCTAAAGAAAAACAAACTTGTGTTGCATCTCCGACAAAGACAACTTTACAATCTTCTAATTTTTTGCCTTCTGGTAAATGCTCAACCATGGTACACAAATCACCTAATTCTTGGGTTGGATGATTGTAATCAGACATACCGTTAATGACTGGGATGGTAGCACAATTAGCTAAATCAACAATACTATGGTGACGTTCCACACGAGCCATCAAAATATCTACTAAACGTGACAATACGCGGCTGGTATCTTCAATCGTTTCATGTCCCCCTAATTGAATTTGACCAGGTGCTAAATATTCGCCATGTCCGCCTAATTGTTCCATTGCAGTTTCAAAAGATACTCGTGTCCGAGTTGAAGATTGTTGGAAAATCATTCCTAAAGATTTGTTTTTTAACAGTTGCGGATAATACCCATTTTTAATCGCTTCTTTAATTTTTAATGATAAATCGACTAAGTAGTGCATTTCCTCTTTCGTATATGTTTCTGTTGTAACGTAATCTCTTTTCATGATGTGTTCCTCCTAAAAGTTGTTTTTGTTTACACATTGACTTTACCAAGTTTAGCGAAGAGTTTACTATCCACCAAAAGTTAGAAAACGCTTTCTTTTTTGGCGTAATTTTTCATTAAAAAAAGTTTATTTATGGTTATAAACCGTTGGTACACCAGGGGTTTATAAAAGTTTAGGCGGATTTCTCTCTAATTTCTGACCAATCATAGATTTGAAAATGGTATAATTATTTTGAAAAATCATTCACTTAAAATAAAAGATGAAAGGGGTTTCCAATCGTGACATTTGTTTTTATTTATAACATCTTGTTGATTATTTTATATTCGTTTACTTCAACCTTTACCTTAAATCTTTACTTGAAAAATAAACAACCGATTTTTTTATTGCTTCTCTTTTTAATGGTTATTTTTATTTGTGACAATGTGATTGTTTATATGACTGAGTTCATTAATTCGTTTGCAACCGAATATAATCAGACCTTTATGACCGCACCTTTTTTAAAGACCATCATTTTTATTTGTTGTAATTTTGCCTATCTGGCTATTATCAATACTATTAGTGGTCGTCCTTTTAAAAATTATCAATTTGTCTGGTTATTTTTAATTGGTTTATGGATGCTAGCTATTCCATTTTCACAAAATTCCGCCTTAAAAGTTTGGTTGTACTATTTACCCAATCAGCTATTTTTAATTTACCTTGGATGCTATGCGCTCTATCAACTACGAATAGATCCTTTATCAGCCCTTGCGAAAAAATATCTTCGTTTTATTGGTTGGCTAAGCATTGGTTTCGGTGTGGCGATTCTTTTGGAAGATACCTTCGTTATTTTTAACATTGACCAATATTCTGATATTGTCTTTAAAATTAACAACCGAAACGTTTCTGAAGATATTTATACAATCATTCTCTCGATCGCCATTATCTACTTCTGTAATCGTGATTTTCCTCTGTCGGTTCTTGAAAAAGACGCTGCTAAATTGGAAGAAAATCAATCAGATGAACCCGTACTTTTGGCGCCTTTTTGTGATGCCTATCAATTAACGCAGCGAGAACGAGAAGTGCTTTCGTTACTTTTAGAGTGCAAAACAAATCAAGATATAGCCAACGAACTATTCCTATCAATCGGGACAGTAAAAACACATATCCACAATATTTTCGTTAAATTAGAAGTAAACAAAAGAGCAGAAGTTTTTGTCAGTTATCAACTTTTTTCTCAACAACAAACTGAACATTTAGCGAGATAATTAAAAAGGAAGCCTCTCCGTGATCGGTGGCTTCCTTTTTGATTAACTATTTTCTTGTACTTGTCGAACTCTCTTTTCAATTTCTTGAAAGTTAATAATTTTAGCTTGGCGATGAATTTCTTTTCCTTCATAGTATAAGATAATGGTCGGTGCAGAAAAAGCATTTAATTGTCCAATTATTTCTGGACTTTTATCAGCTTCTGCAATGTATGTAGGAAATTCATATTTTGTTGCAATTTTTTCGACAATCGGTTTATCAACTGTACAAACACTACAATTTTTTGCTGTCAAAAAGACGGCTTGTAGACGATTGTCTGTAATTTTTTCTTCTAATTCTTCTAATGTTGTTACATATTCCACTGAATAGCCCTCCTTGTCTTTTGTCTAAAATAACAGATTTACTAGCAAAATAACAACTTATTTGTTTGGCTAAGAATGCTTTAACAAAAAAGTTGTCGCCCATTTCATTAATGGGCGACAACTTTTTACTGATAACCGCTTATTTATTAAAAATTTTAGGCCCTTTGCGCATGTTTTTACGATCATTTTTGGGAGTTTCCATTTTTTTAGAACGGCCACCACCTTGTTTCTTTTTAATTAATTCTAACATTTTTTCTTTTTCATTCATTTAATCCACCGCCTTTGTTAATAACGTGACAGATTCAATGTGGGTCGTTTGTGGGAAATTATCCACTGGTTGAATTTCTTTTGCTTCATAGCCACCTTCTGTTAATAATGCAATGTCGCGAGCGAGTGTGGCTGGATTACAGCTGACATAAACAATTCGTTCAGGTTGCGTTTCAATTAATGTGTTTACTAATTGACCGTCTAACCCTTTCCGTGGTGGATCCACCACCACAACATCTGGTTGCAAGCCATTTTCAACTAATTTTGGCAATAATTCTTCCGCTAAACCAGCCGTGAAAGTGGCATTCTCAATGTTGTTTAATTTAGCATTATTTTCTGCATCTTTGACCGCTTCTTCAATTACTTCAATACCGTAAACTTGCTTTGCATCTTGGGCTAAAGTTAAGCCAATCGTTCCAATCCCGCAATAGGCATCCACCACAATTTCATTGCCTGTTAAAGCCGCATACTCTTTAACTTTTTGATACATCACTTCTGTTTGTTGTGGATTTACTTGATAAAATGAACGCGCGGAAATTTCAAATTTCAAATCAAAAATAGTATCTGTAATTTTTTCAGACCCATGTAATAAGATGGTTTCGTCGCCAAAAATGACATTGGTTCGTTTTGGATTTACATTTTGTACAATGCTGACTACTTCCGGAATAGCTTCCAAAATATCTGGCACAATTTTACTAATTGGGAATAATTTCGGTGTTCTCGTAATTAGAACAACCATCATCTCCCCAGTATGGTAGCCACGACGAACGACAATATGGCGTAAGTTCCCTGTATTATCAGATTCGTTATAAGGTTTTACGCTATATTTACGCATAATGTCACGGATTTTAACAATTGCTGCATCAATTTCTGGGTCTTGAATATAGAAATGTTCCATCGGAATTAAATCATGGCTATTTTTCCGGAAAAAACCTGTTTGTAGTTGGTTGTCAATTTTACGCACGGGAATTTGTGCTTTGTTCCGGTAATGCCACGGATCGTTCATCCCAATTGTTGGTAAAACAGGGACTTCTGGCAATTTAGCGACACGTTGCATAACATTTTCGACTTGTTGCGTTTTAAATGATAGTTGGGCGCCGTACGCTAAATGTTGCAACGGACTAATCCCGACTTTTGTAAAGTTTTCATCTTTCACGGGCACACGCTGTTCACTGCTTTTTAGGACAGTCAATACTTTCCCATAACCAAAACTTTTGCCTGTTTTTAAGACTTTGATTTCAAGTTTTTCACCTGGTAAGGCATTTTCAATAAACAATGGATAATGGTCCACTTTTGCCACGCCTAAACCTTCATGCGTCAAGTCAATGATTTCTACTTCAATGACGTCATTTTTCTTTACTGGATAATTTTTCATAAGTCGCTCCTTCTTTTTATACACTTCACTCATTCTAATGAAAATACCTAAGAAAAGCAACAACGAATTTTCATGGCGATTTAGCAATTCCGTTTGAGCTTTTTGGGTAAATAAAAGAATGAGACCCTTTCCCTTAGTCAAAAAATAGCCAATGAAAGATCTTATCAACTAAATCTTTCATTAGCTATTCACGGACTACCTAGTGCTTTTCTTTTTCGGCAATCTTTCCATCGCCATCAATATCTTCGTCTGTTAGTCGTTCAACTTCTTTGACAAATTCTTTGCTGGCTTCGTTATATGCTTCTTCCTCTTCGTCTTCTGATTCTACGACAATCTCATCGCTACCAGTTAAGACAGAACCCATAATTGCATTGGACGGCAGTGCATCACAATTTGCAAAAATTTCAATGTGTTGATGCATATTTTTAAAGGTCATTGGAGCATCGCCTCCATATTCACCATCTAAATTAATCATCATTTTATTGTTCTTTTCTAACGTTTCTGCATGTAAATAGCTGGTCTTTGTATAGATTAGTCGATGATCTTCAACATGCTTTCCACCATTTAACATTAACGCAACTAAATGAAGAATCTCAAAAATATTGGCTGTTTTTACAATGATTAATGAAAACTTACCATCGTCTAATTTAGCATCTGGTACGATTTGCTCAAAACCACCCACCGAGTTAGTCAGCCCTAGGAAAAACATTGATGCATTGCCTTCGTACACACCTTCATCATACGTCATGCGCATTTTAATCGGCTTCACTCGTGGCAACATTTCGGCTCCTTTGGCTAAGTACGCTAAATAACCAAAAATACTTTTCAACTCTGACGGAACCTCATAAGTCAGTTCCGTTAAATGACCACCCGCCGCAATATTGATAAAGTAATTTTTGCCGGCTTGGCCAATATCCATTTTGACAGTTTGATTTTTTTTAATCACTTCTGCTGCCTTAACGATATTATCACGAGGAATCTTCAAGGCCCGTGCATAGTCATTCGTCGTTCCAGCAGGAATAATGGCCATTTTAGGGCGCCGCTTCAACGGAGCAATCCCATTCACGACTTCATTAATGGTCCCATCTCCACCTGCGGCTACTAGTAAATCAAATCCTGCACGCGCAGCACGATGTGCTTCATTGCGTGCTGAATTTTCTTCTGGTGTGGTCGCAAATGCACTGGCTTCATAACCACATTCTTCTAAAATAGATAAAATATCGGCTAAGTTCTTTTTGATTAACTCTTTTCCTGACGTTGGATTATAAATCACTCTAGCTTTTTTCATGGTTTGCCTGCTACTTTCTTATCGTTTTGAAAGCTCTTCTTGCAATAACTTGTTAACCACACCTGGGTTTGCTTGTCCACGAGTTGCTTTCATAATTTGTCCAACAAGGAAACCAACTGCACGGTCTTTTCCGTTTTTAAAGTCATCAATTGATTGTTGGTTGTTGTCTAAAACTTCGTTAATCATTGGTAATAATTGCGCTGGATCAGATAATTGAACCAAACCTTTTGCTTCGACAACTTCTTTAGCGTCTCCACCGTTTTCAATTAACTCTTTGAACACTTTCTTCGCAATTTTCGAGCTGATTGTGCCATCGTTAATCAAAGTAATCATACCCGCTAGATTTTCTGGTGTTAGTTTAGTATCGGCTAATTCAACTTTTTCACTGTTTAAGTAAGCAGAAACTTCGCCCATTAACCAGTTTGATGCTTGTTTCGCATCTGCACCGTTTGCTAAAGTTGCTTCAAAGAAATCTGACATTTCTTTCGTTAAAGTTAAGACCATTGCGTCGTATTCAGGTAACCCTAATTCACTGATATAACGGGCACGACGTGAGGCTGGCATTTCTGGCAAACTAGCGCGAACTTTTTCAATCCATTCATCATCAATTGAAAAACGAGGAACATCTGGCTCTGGGAAGTAACGGTAGTCACTTGAGCCTTCTTTAACACGCATAAGCAACGTTGTACTAGTTGCTTCATCAAAGCGGCGTGTTTCTTGTTGAATTTCGCCACCAGATAATAGGACTTTGGCCTGGCGTTTTTCTTCATAAGCTAAACCTTTTTTTACAAAGTTCATAGAGTTCAAGTTCTTTAATTCCGCTTTAGTACCAAATTCTTCTTGACCATACGGACGTAAAGAAATATTGGCATCACAACGCATAGAACCTTCTTCCATTTTCACATCAGAAACTTCTGTAAATTGGATAATTGAACGCAACGCTTCTAAATAAGCATACGCTTCTTCTGGTGAGCGCATGTCTGCTTCAGAAACGATTTCAATTAAAGGCGTACCTTGACGATTCAAGTCTACATAAGAATAGCCATCTGTGCCGTGAATATTTTTCCCAGCATCTTCTTCTAAATGCACCCGTTCAATGCGAATTTTTTTCTTTTTGCCTTCGACTTCAATTTCAATCCAACCATCATGTCCGATTGGTTGATCAAATTGAGAAATTTGGTATGCTTTCGGGTTATCTGGGTAAAAATAGTTTTTACGGTCAAAATGTGTTTCTTTTGAAATTTCACAGTTCAAGGCAAGTGCTGCTTTCATGCCAAATTCTAAGGCACCTTTATTCATGACAGGCAAAACACCTGGGTAACTCCAGTCAACCACATTTGTGTTGCTATTTGGTTCTGCTCCGAAATGCGCTGGCGCAGAGGAGAAAATTTTAGAGTTGGTTTTCAATTCTACGTGGACTTCTAATCCAATGACAGTTTCAAAGTTCATTAATCGTTCCCCCCTAAAATGACTGGTTTTTTCGTATGGAAATCTGTCGCTTGTTCAAAAGCATAGGCTGCTTTATACATTGTATGTTCGTCAAAATGTTTTCCAATAATTTGTAAACCAACTGGCAAGCCTTCTGAGAAGCCTGCTGGAATGGACATGCCTGGTAGTCCTGCTAAGTTGACAGGAATGGTTAAAATATCATTCATATACATTGTGATTGGATCATTGATGTTTTCCCCTAGACCAAAGGCAACTGTTGGTGTGGATGGGCCAATGATTAAGTCATAATCCGCAAAGACATTCTCAAAATCTTGTTTGATTAGTGTACGGACTTGACCAGCCTTTTTAAAGTGCGCATCATAATAACCAGCACTTAAAGAGAAGGTTCCTAACATAATCCGACGTTTAACTTCTGTTCCGAAACCTTCAGAACGTGAATTAACATAGACATCTTCTAAGTTTTGTACATTGTCTGAACGGTACCCGTAACGAATGCCATCAAAGCGTTGTAAGTTTGAACTTGCTTCTGAAGAGGCAATAATATAATAAACCGCTACGCCGTACTTAGAATGTGGCAAACTAACTTCTTCCACCGTTGCTCCTAAAGATTTAAATGTTTCTGCTGCTTTTAATACCGCTTCACGAACATCAGGTTGTACCCCTTCACCTAAGTATTCTTTTGGTAAAGCAATTTTCATGCCTTTGATGTCGCCAGTTAAATCTGCCGTAAAATCAGGAACAGAAACGCCTGCAGAAGTGCCGTCTTTTTCGTCATAACCACTAATTGCATTTAAAGCTAAGGCATTGTCTTTAACATTTCGTGTCAATGGACCAATTTGGTCTAAACTTGAAGCAAAAGCAATCAAGCCAAAACGAGACACACGTCCATAAGTTGGCTTCAAGCCCACAATACCGTTGAATGCGGCTGGTTGGCGGATACTGCCACCTGTATCGCTCCCTAAAGAAACTGGGACTTGTCCGGCTGCGACAGCAGAAGCTGAACCACCAGAAGAACCACCAGGGACTTTGGTTTGATCCCAAGCATTTTTTGTTTTCTTGAAGTAAGACGTTTCCGTACTTCCACCCATGGCAAATTCATCCATGTTCAATTTTCCGACTGGAATCATATCCGCTTGATAGACTTTATCCATCACGGTCGCATCATAAATTGGGTCAAAATTGTGTAACATTTTTGAGCCAGCTGTTGTTAAAATATCTTTTGTGACAATGTTGTCTTTAATCCCAATTGGAATCCCAGCTAATGGATTACTTTCAGTGATGCCTTTTAAGTCAATCGCTTTGGCTAATGCCATTGCTTTTTCTTCACTAACTGTGATAAAAGAACCTAGTTGTTCTTCTGTATCTTGAATACGATTTAATGTTTCTTCGGTTAAATCAACTGCTGTGATTTCTTTTGAAACCAATAAATCATGTAACTCTGTTAACGATTTGTCGTATAATTTTTCCATTAGGCTCCTGCCTCCCCGTTATCCATAATTGCAGGCACTTTAATGTAACCATTCTCTGATTCCGGAACATTCCGCATTAATTCTTTACGGTCCATTCCTGGTGTCGCTACGTCTTCACGCATGACATTGATTGATTCATTCACATTTGAAGTAAAAGGAACCCCTGTTGTATCTACTTCTTCTAGTAATTCCACCATATCAATAATTTTATCTAGTTGATTGGTAAAGTCCGCTAATTCTTCTTCGGAGAAAGATAATTTTGATAATTTAGCGACATGTTTGACTTGTTCTTCTGTAATTGCCATAGATACCCTTCTTTCTATCATTTACTGAAATTTTCATTTTCAGATTAATCAATTGGATTGTATTTCTTTAAACAGCTTAGCACAGCTGTTCACTCTGTTCCTATTCTACCATAAAATGGTCGGATATTTTAGATGAAACCTTGAATTTCATTGATAATTTGTCGCTCGCAAAAATGACGGAAATATGTTATTATGAAAATGAAAAGAGAGATATGCAGGAACATACCTTTCTAATAGCCACTACTAGTTATAAGAACTAGCGGCTTACTGAGTTATTGGTTTTATTTCAAACGCTTAACCGTTCAGCTCCTCAAAGCTTATGAACGGTTATTTTTGTTGTCTAAGACAAGCGCTAAGATACCGAAGATAATGGTCACAACAAGTGTTGCAAAACCAATCATCAGTCCTAGCGCTGCTTCAACGGACAAAAACATTGCTCCTTTCGTTAAAGTAAGAAGAATTGCGCATAAGCATCAACCTCCTTTCTCAACTCAGAAATTCCTCGTTCATATAACTTTTATGACTAAAATAAGCATACCATCAAATTACTACATAAAATCTGACAACGTTAATTTTTCTTCTTAAAAATGACTTGCATCTAACGCATCGACCATTTCTTGTTCATTCCAAACGCTCACGCCTAAGCTTTCAGCTTTGGTTAATTTACTGCCTGCATCTTCGCCAGCAACCACAATGTCAGTTTTTTTCGAAACACTCCCTGTAACTTTTCCACCAAGATTTTCAATTTTTTCTTTGGCTTCTTCGCGAGTGTACTGCGTTAATTTTCCTGTTAAAACAACTGTTTTGTCTTTGAAAGGTGACTCCACTTCTGCTAATTGTTCTGTCCGGAGACCTTTATATGTCAAGTTCACTTGGGCTTTTTCCAGTTCAGCCATTAATTCATGAACTTCCTCATTTTCAAAATACGTCACAACGCTGTCTGCGATTGTTTCGCCAATTGAATCCAAAGCCACAATTTCTTCCGCAGTTGCACGACTTAAGGTTGGTAAATCACCAAAATGCTCCGCTAAAATTTTCGCCGCTTTCGCCCCCACATGGCGAATTCCTAAGCCAAAAATCAAACGTTCGACAGAGTTTTCTTTACTCCCTTGAATGGCAGTGTAAATGTTGTTTGCTGATTTTTCTTTGATTTTATCCAAAGTCATTAATTGTTCTTCTGTTAAGAAATACAGATCCGCTACGTCTTTCACTAATCCTTTGTCATACATTTGTGCTAACACTCGTGGCCCCAAGCCATCAATGTTCATTGCGTTTCGTGAGACAAAGTGATTCAGCCCTTCTTTAATTTGCGCAGGGCATTTTGGATTAATACAACGTAACGCCACTTCCTCATCTAAATGCACCAACTCACTATGACAAATTGGACAATGTGTCGGCATTTCATAAGGCTGACTATCGGCTGCACGTTTTTCAACTAGGACTTGCGCTACTTCTGGGATAATATCGCCGGCTTTGTAAATAATAACATGATCATTTAAACGGATATCTTTCATTTGAATAAAATCTGCATTATGCAAACTTGCCCGACTAACCGTGGTTCCCGCGACTCGTACAGGAGCCATGACCGCAGTAGGAGTGACCACTCCCGTGCGCCCAATTGTCCATTCAATATCTTCCACTACTGTCTCTGCTTCTTCTGGTGGAAATTTGTAGGCAATCGCCCAGCGAGGTGCTTTGACAGTGAAACCTAATTCATCTTGCAACACAAATTCGTTCACTTTAATCACAATTCCATCGATTTCGTATGGCAAAGTGCTCCGCTTTTCATGGTATTCTTCAATGTAGGCCCAAACTTCATCGATTGACTGACATAATTGCCGTTCGGGATTGGTTCTAAAACCAATTGCAGAAAGCTCTTCTAATGCCTCAAACTGCGTCTTCGCTTTCATTGGTCCAAAGTCAGCAACTGTGTATAAAAACGTATTTAAGTTCCGTTTTGCCACAATTTTTGTGTCTAATTGGCGCAAGCTTCCCGCCGCTGCATTCCGAGGATTGGCAAAAATATCTTGGCCATTTTCTTCACGTTCTTCATTCAACGCGACAAAGGATTGTTTAGGCATGTAGCACTCGCCACGAACTTCCACTGAAATGGGCTCCGTTAAACGCATCGGTACAGAGCGAACCGTTCGTAAGTTCTCTGTAATGTTTTCACCAACCGTTCCATCGCCTCGTGTTGCTCCGCGTACAAACACCCCGTTTTCATAACGTAATGAAATTGCTAACCCATCAATTTTCAACTCGCAACAGTAAGCAACGGGTTTACCAATCGCCTTACGAACACGTTCATCAAAAGCAAAAATGTCTTCCTTGCTAAACCCATCATTTAAACTATACATTGGAATGTCATGCGGAGCTTTTTCAAAACCAGATAAAACTTTGCCACCTACACGTTGTGTCGGCGAATCTGGCGTGATTAAATCAGGAAACTCCGTTTCAATATCGACTAACTCTTTATACAAACGATCGTAAACATAATCTTCTACGGATGGTTGATCTTTGACATAATATTCATGGGAATATTGATTGAGTTGTTTTCTTAATTCTTGCGCACGAGTTGTCGCCGCCGTTAATGTTAATGGTTGTTGTTCCATCGTAGAACTCCTCCTCATAAGTGTAATGCTCTTATCGTCTTTTTAACACATTTACACTAAGATAGAAAATAAAAAGAATTTATCTAATGATGATTTCTCATTAAATCGCTGACCTATTTTGCATGTTAAATTTTTTCAATTGGTGCAAATGCCGCTAACAACCGTTTTATGCCTTTTTCTGGGAAAGCAATGTCCAACTCTAAGTCTTTGGCCGAACCGCCTACACGAACGACTGTACCAACGCCCCATGCTTTATGTTGGACCTTATCACCTGCTTGCCAAGAAACTTTTTCGCCACCACTTGCCACTTTGTTGCTAACTGATTTTGTAGCTGGCTGTGTATAAGCTGGTTTACTTGCGCTGGGCTTGAATACTTTAGGATCAAAGGTGCGCGCTGGAGCTTTCTGTAAATTGGCCGCCGCCCCTTGTTTCATTAAACGCTCCGCCTCAATTTCTTCTAAAAAGCGACTTGGTCGATTATATTGCGTGCGACCATATAATGTTCTCGAATAAGCATTCGTTAAGAACAGGGCTTCTTCCGCTCGTGTGATACCAACATAAGCCAAGCGCCGTTCTTCTTCCAGTTCACTTTCTTCTAGCATGGCACGTGATAATGGGAAAACCCCTTCTTCTAAGCCCATTAAAAAGACCACTGGAAATTCCAGCCCTTTGGCCGCATGCAACGTCATTAAGGTTACTTGTGAAGAGCTCTCTTCTAAATTATCTAAATCAGAAACCAAGGCTAAATCTGTTAAAAAATCCGCTAATTTTGTTTCTTCGCCATTTGGATCGTCGTTATTTTGCGCTTCAAAACGTTTATCAAATTCTTGTGTCACAGATAAAAATTCGTCCAAGTTTTCTAAGCGAGCTTGAGACTCTAAATTATTTTGCGCCATCAAAGCTTCCCGATAACCACTACGTTGTAAAGTTTCTTTCACCAATTCTGTAATCGTTAAATAGGGCACTGTTTTCGTTAAGTCTTGAATCATCATGCCAAAATTACCAAGCTCTTTACCCGCTTTTCCTGAAATATTTGCCAAATCAACATTTTGGGCAGCTTCCAGCAAAGCCCAACCATGCGTATCCGCAAATAGTCGTAATTTTTCAATTGAACTTTTACCGATTCCTCGTTTTGGTTCATTGACAATTCGTTCAAAACTAATCGAATCATCTGGATTGGCAATCAAACTTAAATAAGCCAAAATATCTTTAATTTCTTTACGGTCGTAGAATTTATGTCCGCCCACCATGGTATACGGAATATTAGATTTCAAGAGCATTTCTTCCACTACACGGGATTGGGCATTGGTCCGATATAATACCGCAAAATCACCATAAATTCGGTCATTTTCCCGCATTTCTTTTTGGATTTGGCTCACAATAAATTGTGTTTCATCCCGTTCTGTGTCCCCGCGATAATAGACAATTTTTTCACCGTCTATATTTTCTGTCCACAGTTCTTTCTCGCGGCGGTTACGGTTATTTTTGATGACATCATTCGCAGCCGCCAAAATGTTTTTGGTGGATCGATAATTTTGTTCTAGCAAAATTACACTGGCATCTGGATAATCTTTTTCAAAATCCAAGATATTTTGCATATCCGCCCCGCGCCAACCATAGATACTTTGGTCGGCATCACCTACGACACACAGATTTTTGAAACGTGCAGCCAATAAATTGACTAAGGTATATTGTGCATGATTGGTATCTTGGTATTCATCCACATGAATATAGTGAAATTTATTTTGGTAGAACGCCAACGTATCTGGTTGTTCATTGAATAAACGAATCGTATTCATAATCAAATCATCAAAATCCATACATTGGTTTTTGCGTAATTCTTTTTGATAGGCTTCATAGCATTTTGCGACAATTTCTTCATATAAGGAACCTTGCATTTCAGCAACTTTTTCAGGCGTTTGTAATTCATTTTTGGCATTGCTAATCGTACCTAAAATTGAGCGAGGATCATATTTTTTTGAATCAATATTTAAGTCGTTTAAGATGCGTTTCATTAATGTTTTTTGTTCCGATGGGTCAATAATTGTAAAATTACGGTTGTAACCAATCTGATCCACATCACGACGTAAAATTCTTACACACATGGAGTGAAAAGTGGAGACCCATACATCTTCGCCACCCGTTTCCAGTAATTTATTTACACGCTCTTTCATTTCTTTAGCAGCTTTATTGGTAAACGTAATCGCCAAAATATTCCATGGATTTACTTCTTTTTCCTCAATTAGATAGGCAATTCGGTGTGTTAAAACCCGCGTTTTTCCACTACCAGCACCAGCCATGACTAACAGTGGTCCTTCTGTATGCAAAACGGCTTCTTCTTGTCGAGGATTCATTCCCTGAACCAAGGCATGTTTTTGTGTCATATTAAACGTCCTCTCTCTTTTTTCAATCTTATACAGTATACCAAAAATCCCTTTGAAGTTCTTTAGAAAAGAACAAAAAATCTTTTTCTTTTTATATGAAATTTTCTTGTAAATCAAGTCAAACCGCAGTACATTAGTAAGTAGTGATGGAGGCTAGAAATGAAATGAATAATGATGTACATGAAATTAAACAATTAGATGGTACCCGAATCGGCTTTATCCTTAAAGGCATCGTCGTCGGAATCCTGGTCGGCTTTGTTGTCAGCTTATTTCGCTTAGGCATTGAAAAAATTGGCGAACAAGTCGTGCATCTGTATCAAACGTTTCACGAAAAACCCTTTTGGATGATTCCTTGGTTCTTATTTTCTCTCGTGCTTGCTTATTTATTAGGACGACTGATCAAAAGCGAACCAGCAATTAAAGGCAGTGGCATTCCCCAAGTGGAAGGACAACTTCAAAGTCAATTAGAAATTCACTGGTTTCCAGTGCTTTGGAAAAAATTTATCGGTGGGATCTTAGCGATTAGTCCTGGGCTATTTTTGGGACGTGAAGGTCCTTCAATTCAACTAGGTGCAGTGGTTGGACAAGGCTATAGTCAATGGCGGCAAAGCACCAAGTCTGAAGAAAAAATTTTAATCAGTAGTGGTGCCAGTGCTGGTTTAGCCGCCGCTTTTAATGCACCAATCGCAGGACTTTTATTTGTTCTAGAAGAGGTTCACCATTCCTTTTCACCTTTAGTTTGGTTAACCTCTTTTTCTGCGGCCATTTCCGCTAACTTTGTTTCTTTGCATTTCTTCGGATTGCAACCAGTTCTTTATATTGGTCCGGTTAAATCTTTGCCTTTAGAGTACTATTGGACATTAGTCCTGCTGGGCGTTTTGCTAGGATTATTAGGTTGGATATATCAAAAAACATTGTTGTCCTTACCAAAAGTATATGGAAAAATCAAAGGCCTTTCTTCTAATTATTATGGTTTTGTTCCTTTTATTTTGATTTTACCGATTGGTTATTTCTTTCCACATTTACTTGGCGGTGGGAATCAAATTGTTTTAGCTTTAGGCAATCAACCGGCCACGATTTGGGCTTTAGTCGGCTTACTGGTTTTACGTTTTGTTTTTTCAATGGTTTCTTACGGTTCGAATCTCCCTGGTGGTATTTTCTTGCCTATTCTAACTTTAGGTGCCATTATCGGAACATTGTATGGTAGTCTACTTGTCCAATACGTAGGGATGGATCCAATTTTTGTGAAAAACTTTTTAATTTTTTCCATGGCTGGTTATTTTACTGCGATTGGTAAAGCACCGTTAACAGCGATTATTTTAGTAACAGAAATGGTCGGCAATTTTTCTCATTTAATGTCTTTAGGGGTTGTCGCTTTAGTTAGTTATATTACCATCGATAGTCTTGGCGGTAAGCCAATTTATGAAAGCTTATTAGAACGTTTGGTTCCTTCTAAAGTAAGTAATATTCGTGGCCACAAAACGATTATCGAATTACCTATCACTGCAGAAAGTTCCTTAGATGATACGATGGTACGTGATTTTGTCTGGCCTAAACAAATGTTGCTCACTTCCATTCGCCGTGGCGAATCGGAAATTTTAACACATGGTGATACTGTTATGCATGTTGGCGATGTGCTCATTATTTTGACCGATGAAAAACTCGCTTACCAAGTCAAAAAAGAGATTTATCAAAAAACTTTACCGAATGATTTAGTGAATTAAAGAAAGCTGCTGAACCTGAGTTCAGCAGCTTTCTTTTTTTATGACTGTTTTTTAATTTTTTTGAATGTTTTTGACCGTTTTAGATTGATTAGCGTTTTCATTTGTGCTATTATATCCATGAAATGAGGGATGAAAATGCTTACGGAAGAACGACATCAAAAAATTTTACAATTGTTAGATCAAAAATCAGTCGTCAAATCACAAGAACTTGCTAGCTTGTTCAATGCTTCCGAATCCACAATCCGCCGCGATTTACAAGAATTAGAAGACGCCAATTTGTTAGAACGCATTCATGGCGGCGCTAAGCGTATTCTTAATTTAGGCTTTGAACAAAACATGACGGAAAAATCAATCAAAAACACGCACGAAAAGCAAAAGATTGCTTCTTTAGCCGCTAGTTGTGTACAAGATGACGATATGATCTATTTAGATGCTGGTTCAACCACGCTAGAAATGATCCCTTTTTTAGTTGGGAAACAAATCCATGTAGTGACGAATTCCGTGCATCACGCTGCAAAACTTAGCGATATGGAAATTCCCACTATTATGCTTGGTGGTACTTTGAAGCTCTCCACTAAAGCAATCATTGGTGCCACTAGTATGGAACAGCTACAACATTTTCGTTTTAACAAAGCTTTTTTAGGAACTAACGGCGCACATTTAGAGTTTGGTTTAACAACGCCTGATCCCGAAGAAGCAGCGCTAAAAGCCTTGGCTATTCATCAAGCAGAAACAGCCTATGTTTTACTGGATCATACAAAATTTAATGAAGTAACGTTTACCAAAGTGGAAGAATTAGAGTCAGTTACTTTACTAACTGACTACTGCCCTGCTGAATCGCTTCAAGGATTCCAGCAAAAAACTATTTTAATGGAGGCAAACAAATGATTTACACAGTGACTTTAAACCCTTCTATCGACTTTATCGTTCATGTCGATCATCTACAAATTGGTGATTTAAATCGGATGACGAATGATTTTAAATTACCTGGCGGCAAAGGAATCAACGTTTCACGTATTTTAAAACGTATGGAGACAGAATCCACTGCCTTAGGTTTTTTAGGTGGTTTTACAGGCTCATTCATTGCCGATTGGTTGAAAAAAGAAGAAATCCAAACGAATTTCACTCCCGTGTCTGCTGATACACGAATCAACATTAAATTGAAATCAGATACTGAAACAGAAATTAACGGCTTAGGACCTGCTCTAACAAACGAAGAAATTCAAGAACTAAAACAAGCAGTTAGTCGTGTTCAGGCTGGTGATATTGTTGTTCTTTCAGGAAGTACACCTGCTTCTCTACGCAAAGGATTTTACGAAGAATTAATCCAAATTGTGAAGGAAAAAGGCGCAGAATTTGTTATTGATACGACAGGTGAAGATTTAATGAACGCTTTGTCACAAAAGCCTTTATTGGTCAAGCCAAATAATCATGAGTTGGCAGAATTATATCATACAACCTTTACAAGTGTTGAAGATATTTTACCTTATGGACATCGGTTACTAGAAGAAGGAGCGCAACACGTAATTATCTCAATGGCTGGTGATGGTGCATTACTTTTCACAACAGAAGGTGTTTATCGTTCCAACGTTTTAAAACGTCCACTGAAAAATTCTGTCGGCGCTGGCGACTCAATGATTGCTGGTTTTATTGGCAACTTTTCAAAAACACAAGATCCTTTAGAGGCTTTCAAATGGGGTGTCGCTTGCGGTAGCGCGACTGCATT
This sequence comes from Enterococcus sp. S183_ASV_20, assembly GCF_018919685.1. NCBI lineage: Bacteria > Bacillati > Bacillota > Bacilli > Lactobacillales > Enterococcaceae > Enterococcus > Enterococcus sp. S183_ASV_20. The sequence goes on along the minus strand of NZ_JAHLRI010000006.1, from coordinate 41,080 downwards.
TTCTGATGATTTAGCCTCAGAAGATTTTATCCAAGAACTTATCCACGAAGTAACAATTGAAAAAATTTCAGAATAAATCCACTAAGGGAGGAAAATAGAGTGAACATTAATGATTTATTAATAAAAGATGTCATGATTATGGTTTTACAAGCTACTGATAAAAAAGGCGCGATTGATGAAATGGTCCAAAAATTATACGATGGTGGCCGCATCTCTGACATTGACACTTACAAAGAAGGAATTTTAAAACGCGAAGCACAAACATCGACTGGTTTAGGCGACGGCATCGCTATGCCTCACGCAAAAAATAGTGCCGTAAAAGAACCGACAGTTCTTTTCGCTAAAAGTAAAAAAGGTGTTGATTATGAAGCACTAGATGGACAACCTACTTATCTATTCTTCATGATTGCTGCTCCAGAAGGCGCCAATGATACACATCTCCAAGCGCTTGCGGCCCTTTCTCGATTACTTATCGACCCAGAATTTGTTGGCAAATTGAAAGAAGCGGAAACTCCAGAAGCAGTACAAGCACTTTTCCAAGCAGCGGAAGATCAAAAAGAAGCGGAAGAAAAAGCAGAACAAGAACAAACAACGCCAGCACCAGAAAGCAATCGTAAATATATTATTGCTGTGACTGCTTGTCCTACAGGAATTGCTCATACTTACATGGCCGAAGATGCACTGAAGAAAAAAGCAAAAGAAATGGGCGTAGACATTAAAGTAGAAACAAACGGTTCAGAAGGAATTAAAAATCGTTTAACTGCTGAAGATATTGCTCGTGCTGATGGCGTGATTGTTGCAGCCGATAAAAAAGTAGAAATGAATCGATTTGATGGTAAAAAATTAGTCAATCGTCCCGTCAGTGATGGAATTCGTAAAACCGAAGAACTAATTAACTTAGCCATTAGTGGTGAAGCTCCTACTTTCCATGGCAGTGACTCGGCTGCAAGCGACCAAGAGGATTCAGCGGAAGGTTCAATCGGTTCTCGTATCTATAAAGATTTAATGAATGGTGTTTCTCATATGTTACCTTTCGTTATTGGTGGCGGAATTGCCATTGCTCTTTCCTTTATGATTGATCAATTTATCGGAGTTCCTCAAGATCAATTAGCCAACTTAGGTAATTACAATGACGTAGCTAGCTGGTTTAACCAAATTGGTGGCGCAGCATTTGGCTTTATGTTACCTGTCTTAGCTGGTTTTATTGCTTCTAGTATTGGGGATCGTCCAGGCTTAGTTGCTGGTTTCGCGGCTGGTGCATTAGCAAATGCTGGCGGAGCTGGATTCCTTGGGGCCCTAATCGGTGGTTTCTTAGCTGGTTATGTAGTGGTTCTTTTACGTAAAGTCTTCAAAGGCTTGCCAAAATCATTAGATGGAATTAAAACCATTTTATTCTATCCAGTTTTTGGTTTGATTATTACGGGCTTATTAATGTTAGTCATTAACATCCCGATGAAAGCAATTAATGATGCGTTAAATCATTTCCTACTTGGTTTAGATGGCACAAATGCTGCTTTACTTGGTGCCTTATTAGCTGGTATGATGGCCATCGACTTAGGTGGACCAGTTAACAAAGCTGCTTATGTTTTCGGTACAGCTACGTTAGCAAGTACTGTTGCAGAAGGTGGCAGCGTGGTCATGGCTTCTGTAATGGCTGGCGGAATGGTTCCTCCATTAGCAATTTTCGTAGCAACTCGTTTATTTAAAAATAAATTTACAAAAGATCAACAAGATGCCGGCTTAACCAATATTGTAATGGGACTTTCTTTTGTCACTGAAGGGGCAATTCCTTTTGCAGCAGCTGACCCATTACGTGTGATTCCAAGTTTCGTGGTAGGTTCTGCCTTTACTGGTGCGTTGGTTGGTGCGTTTGGTATCAAATTATTGGCACCACATGGAGGAATCTTCGTCGTCTTCCTATTAAGTAATCCATTACTATATCTATTGTTCATCTTAATTGGGGCGATTATTTCAGGAATTGTCTACGGACTTTTGAAAAAACCTGTCGAAGTACCTGCTTAAAAAAACAGCAAAAAAGCGATTCAACCATGGTTGAATCGCTTTTTTATTATTTTCTCTTCATCGCATAATTTTCTAAATACTCAGGATTCCCTTTGCTTCTGATATACGTATACACGCCCATCACAAAGGCCCCAAGGGTATTGGTAAATAAATCCCCCATCGTATCCATTAAAGCAGCACGCCCAATAAATGGTTGGCCGTTGGACATATTATAGCGTTGTAAGTTCATGTTCCCTAGTGAATCGCAGATAAATTCCCAGAATTCCCAGAAGACGCCACAAAGCCCTGCAAATGCAAACCCAAATAATAAAAATAACCACGGGGAAACATCGGCGTACTTCGTTTTCTTCAATAGGAAACCAGCAATACCATAACCAACAGCAGTTAACAGCATCGGACTAACAAAGTGTAAAATTTTATCCCAGAACGAAATGATTGAAATCATATGCAACGAGGTTCCTAGGAATACTGAAATAAATAAGAAAAACCAGTAAAAATAAACGATGGTCGGTGGCATAATAATTTTTAAAAATTTATTGACAAGATCTGGTAAAAAGATCAGCCCAATTCCAAGTAAACATTCGATAACAAACGTCACACCTTGTTTTGTTGAATACTTAGCCGTAAAAAATTCCCAGAGATTGTACGTCAAGCATAAGATGCCAAACACCACTAATCCATATTTAATTTTCGAATAATTTTTATCCATTTTGACACACCCTTTCAAAAGTTATTTTATATGAAAAAAACTGTAGATGAAAGACACCTTCCATCTACAGTTTTAGAAAACTCTATCGAATGAAGAGCTTATTAAAAATGTTTATTTTTCAACAGCTGTTTCAGTAATTGTTTCAACCGCACGTTTCATACGAATATCGTGTTCTAACATGTCGTTGTTTAATACTTTACGTACTTGCGCTTCAGGCATGTTGTATTGTTCTGCTAAATCTTTCACTTCAGCATCGATGTCTTCTTGTGTTACTTCGATGTTTTCAGCTTTGGCAACTGCTTCAATCACTAAGTTTGTTTTTGTGCGTGTTTCTGCTTCGCCTTCAAATTGTTTGTGTAAATCTTCTTCTGTAGAACCAGTTAATTGGTAGTACATTTCAGGAGAAATTCCTTGGCGTTGCATGTTGTTTAAGAATTCATCCATTGAACGGTGAACTTCGTCGTGAACCATTACGTGTGGTAATTCAACGATTTCAGCATTTTCAACAGCTAAACGAATTGCTTCTTCGTCTTTTGCTTCTTCAGCTGCTGCTTCTTTTGCTTCTGTCAATTCTTTACGGAATTTTTCTTTTAATTCGTCTAATGATTCTACTGAATCGTCAACGTCTTTTGCAAATTCATCATCCAATTCTGGTAATTCTTTTGCTTTTACTTCATGAACAGTTACTTTGAAAACTGCTTCTTTACCAGCTAAATCTTCTGCTTGGTAATCTTCAGGGAAAGTAACGTTTACTTCTACTTCTTCGCCAGCTTTTTTGCCAACTAATTGGTCTTCAAAGCCTGGAATAAATGAATTAGAACCTAATTCTAATGAGTAATTTTCGCCTTTGCCGCCTTCAAATGCTTCGTCGCCTAAGAAGCCTTCAAAGTCGATAACTACAGTGTCGCCATTTTCAGCAGCGGCATCTTCTTTGATTACTAATTCAGCTTGAGATTCTTGTTCGCGTTTCAAACGTGCTTCCACGTCTTCATCTGTTACTTCACGGTCTTGTTTAGACACTGTTAAGTTTTTGTATTCGCCTAATTTTACTTCAGGTTTTACAGTTACTTCAGCAGTGATAACCCAGTCTTCCCCTTTATTCATGCTTTCAACATCAATTTTTGGTTGTGCTACTGGTTCAATTCCTGCTTCTAATACAGCCGCTTCATATGCTTCTGGTAAAACAGCGTTTAACGCATCTTCGTATAACGCTTCTTCTCCATACATACGGTTAAAAACAGTACGTGATACTTTTCCTTTACGGAAACCAGGTACGTTTAAGTTTTTTTTCACTTTATTGAACGCTTGCGTTAATCCTTTTTCGATTACTGCTTGTTCGATTGAAAAAGTTAATACACCATCATTAGTGCCTTTTTTTTCCCATTTCGCAGACATTTGTTTCCCTCCGAATAACATTTAATTTTATACATCAAACTTTATTTATGCATACCTTTAAATAGTACACTATCCCTAGGAAAATGTAAATATTTTAAGTGCTAAGAAGTGAAAGAAAGACTCGATTTTTAGCAAACTATCAGTTTTTTAATTTTTTCGGATTAAAAAAGCATAGAATTTCGAGAAATTTCCTTCTTAAAACACTAAAAGATTGTGAACAAAATATCTTGTTCACCATCGGATGTAATCGCTTTACTTTATGAATGGCCCATTATAGAATGTATGTACTCAATATTTACACATTATATATTTTCGTCATTATACATATAATATCAAAAAAGGAGAGGATGGTTTTGAATAAGTTCGTATGGGGAATCTTTTCTTGCATCATATCATGGCTTTTTTTATCGCTGACTCAACCTTTGATAGCTCATTCTGAAACACTGAACCCTACAACTCACGCCTCTACTTTTAGTGAAACATTTACTTCAGTTTCAACAGAACAACAAACAACTCAAGCAACCGATATCGTGGAACAAGAAACCGAGCAAACCCATGCTTCCTCTGAAAACGATGAACCTATGGCACCTACGCCAGCTAGTGTTTCTGTTGGTAATAGCACCTTAAAAAGTACCTTAAGCACGGGAACGTATAACCAAGATATTATCACACTTTCGTATGAATACAGTGTGACACTTATCGGCTTAGCAATTAATGATCGACCGATTATTGCTATTCAACTTCCTACAGAAATTTCAAGCCAGTTAGATAACGACACTCTAAAGCAACAAGATTTTCTGACTCTTTTAACAGGGACTGTCAGTTATCCAGGAACAGCCACTCAAGATATTCACAGTTCAACTAACGGCGTCAGCCTCTCTTATAGTAGCACTTATCATTCTGTTTATCTGACTTTTCCAAGTAGCACCTTGGTGTTACTTCCCGGAACCAAATGGTCTGCCGCCATTTCGTTTGATGTGGGCGCACTTTATAAACGAGGAATTTCAATCCCTCCTGCTCTTAACGGCAAAGACTATCCGATTCGAGGAACCTTTACAGATGTCGGCACTGGATTAGGTGCAATTAATATTATTATTGGGAACAATACAAAAACAGGCGTAATTAGCAAAGCTCAACTTAGTTTAGGTAATTACCCCGTTCCTCAAGTCACACCAGCCAAACTAACTCAACCAAATCATCTGGACACTACTGTAACAGGGACCATTCAACAAGTACAAGACCCAAACTATAACTACTCTGTTCAATTAACCTTGAACCGCCATGATGGCACCACTACCCCCATTGTGGTGAAAGGGATTTCTGTCGATGCAGCCGGAAATTTCTCGACATCGTTAGCTTCACCATTAGAATATGGCGACACGCTCTCTACAATTGTCTTTGCTCGTTCCAAAACGTCAACCGACTATATTCAAAGCAGCCCCTCAGCTGACCAAAGTGTCAATTGGTCAATCCAACCAGTCACAAACGTAGTCGCCAATGCCGGCTCAACTCAACTTTCAGGTAAAGCTTCTCAAGTATCTAACGGAACCTATCAAGTTAAAGTACAAATAAATGGTGGTTCTATTTACACAACGTCCTTAGATTCCAATGGCCATTTTCAATTTGCTAATTTACCCACTTTCCAAGGAGGAGAAACGGTCAGCTTGTGGGTCCAAGGGCTCAGCAATCGCACTGGCCTGCCTTTGCTAACCAGTTCTACTGTTTCTCAAACAGTTGCTTATTCTGTGCCTCAACTAACGGTCACGCAAATCATTGAGCGGAAAAATGCACAAGGGCTCTGGGAAGCTGCAAACTCTGTCGTAAGTGGTCAAATCATTCGTTTTACGTTAACCACACGTTTAACCAATCAACCAGCAACGTGGATGAATCAACAATTACGAGCAACGGTGCCTAAAGGACTGTCCCAACTTTCAGCTGCTACATTAACAAAACAATCAGCAGCAGGTTTAAGTACGCCAATAGCTGGGCTTCAACTTTTAACTGATAGTTCCACTGGTTTGCCGTATTGGAGTTATCACAATTCGCTGCCAGCAGATAATTTTACAGAAGCCAATACACAATTCACCTTACAATATACAGCAACGGTTACAGAAGAATGGATAAACCAATTTCTTTTATTTTCTAGCACGGTTACTGGCAATGATGGTGGCGGAACGCCAATTACGCCAATCACTAAGGAACAGTCTTTACCTACCAAAAACGGTACCCTCCGTTTTGTGCAGATGCCAACTACAGTTTCCTTTAAAAATTTACCTTTTCCCAGCAAACGAACTATATACTCACCATCGACCATAAGCGCTCCTTTCCTCATTGCCGATGGTCGAGTTGCAAAAACACCATGGCATTTGTTGGTAAGAGAGAGTCAGCCCATGCATTCAACTTCTACAAATAAAACGATCCAGCAAGCTTTCATTTATCGAAAAAATGGCAGTGATTTTCCTCTCTCCTCTTTAGCAACCGAAGTTTATCAATACACCGCAACGGACGATAACAATGTAGAAATTCCTTGGAACCAACAAAATGGACTTTTTTTAAGCGTTGCTCCTGACCTTAATTTAACGGTCAAAGAATCTTACACTGCCGAATTACAATGGATTCTTTCTGATACACCCCTCTAATTAGGATTTAGCTTTTTTAAAAGTTAAAAATAAACAAGAAAGAAGGAATAAAAAATGAAAAAGATCGTGCGCATTTCAAGCATTTTGTTCGTTGCTACGCCTCTTATGCTTTTAAATAGTCCAAAAGTTGAAGCAGCTCAAGTCGCTTCTATTCAATCCAACGCTGATATTACGTTTGCTCTTGATAATACTGTCACGCCACCTGTCAACCCGACGAACCCTTCTCAGCCTGTGACACCTAATCCTGCTGATCCTCATCAACCTGGTACAGCCGGACCCCTTAGTATTGACTATGTTTCAAATATCCATTTTGGATCAAAACAAATTCAAGCCGGAACAGCAATCTATTCGGCACAACTGGACCAAGTACAAAATAGTACTGGCGATTTAATTAGCGTGCCAAACTATGTTCAAGTAACTGACAAACGTGGTCTAAATCTTGGCTGGAAATTATCAGTTAAACAGAGTGCGCAATTTGCTACAAGTGATTCAACACCCGCTGTTTTGGATAATGCATCCTTGACCTTTTTAGCAGCAACACCCAATTCAACACAGTTACTTTCTTTGGCGCCATTAACGGTCCCAGTAACCTTGGATCCAACTCTGGTGCCGCCACTTCTCCTGTGGCGACTGCCGCTCTTTCAACAGGAATGGGCACTTGGACATTAGCTTTTGGTAGCGGAGCGACCGCTGCTCAAGGCATTCAATTAACTGTTCCTGCGACAACGAAAAAAGTTGCAGCTAAACAATATAAAACAACGCTTACTTGGATTTTGGATGATACACCACTTTAAAAGAAAACAACCAAGGTATTGCATGAAACAACTTCATGCAATACCTTGTTATAAAAAATTGTCAAAAAGGAGTGCACACTATGAATCAGCAGCTTTTTAAATGGCTTCATGCTGTTAGCGTCATCATTTTTTTATTTTTTATTGGCTCTTATTCTGTAGAAGCAAGCGAAATGACTTTTTCTGTAAAAGCCATTTTACCCGACAATCAACGAACCAAAGAAACAAGTTATTTTGATTTACGTGTCGCTCCAAACCAAACACAAAAGCTACAAATCGAACTAACGAATCAAACAGCCAACGACATTACCGTGCTAGCTTCAGCCAATGCAGCGATTACTAATGATAATGGCTTGGCAGATTATTCTCATGCTGAAACAAAAAAAGATCCATCTGCACCTTTTACTTTTAATGAGATTGCGCAATTACCAAAAGAAATCCAACTACCTAAACACTCAACCAAGACTGTTGAATGTCAGCTTATTTTACCGGAAAAACCATTTAATGGGTATGTTTTAGGAGGACTCTACTTTGAACAAAAGTCAGATGAACAACCTGCTCACTCAGAAAACGGCGTGGCCATCAATAATCGTTTTTCTTATGTAGTCGGCGTCTTACTTAGTGAAACAGATGAACCTGTTCAGCCAGAATTATCTTTAAATGAAGTAAAAACCGATCAAGCTAACGGTCGTAACCGCGTATTAATGAATCTCCAAAACAAACAAGCGGCTATGATTAAAAAATTACAAGTCGACGCCTCTTTATATTATGAAAAAGAAGCTAAACCTCGCTACGAAAATCACCAAGAGTCGTTAACAATGGCCCCTAATACAAATTTTAATTATCGGATTGACTTAAAGGAACAACCTTTTGTTCCTGGAAATTATACTGTAAAAATCAAAGTAAACGATGGCTATCAAGACTATTCGTGGGAAAAACACTTAGTCATCCAAGAAAAAGAAGCTAAAAAATACAATGCTACCGCCGTCAACCTCCCACCTGAAAAACACACCAATTTCCCTTGGAAACTGGTGAGTAGCATCACGCTGGTTTTTCTATTCATTTTGGGAAGCACGATTTATTATTTCAAGAAAAAAATACGTGAATCGCAACAATAAAAAAGCACATCGACAATTGTCGATGTGCTTTCATAATCACTTAATTATTTTGTATATTCTTCAACTAATGCAACGACTTCTTCCATCGTGTCGCATTCTTTTAATGCGCGGTCAGCAAGTTCAGCCATTTTAGTTGTGTCTAGACGTTTCATCAAGCTACGTGTTTTAAGGATAGATGTAGCACTCATTGAGAACTCATCTAAGCCCATACCCAATAGTAATGGAACAGCTGTTTGATCGCCCGCCATTTCACCACACATACCAGCCCATTTACCTTCAGCGTGTGCTGCATCAATTACATTTTTAATTAAACGTAAGATTGATGGGTTGTATGGTTGGTATAAGTAAGAAACGCGTTCGTTCATACGGTCTGCCGCCATTGTGTATTGGATTAAGTCGTTGGTTCCAACACTAAAGAAGTCTACTTCTTTGGCAAATTTATCAGCTAATACGGCAGCTGCTGGAATTTCAATCATAATACCTACTTGGATATCGTTTGAAACTTCAACACCTTCGTTGACTAATTTTTGTTTTTCGTCTTCAAAGATTGCTTTCGCTGCTCTAAATTCTTTCAAAGTAGCAACCATTGGGAACATGATACGTAAGTTACCATGAACAGACGCACGTAATAATGCACGCATTTGTGTACGGAACATGCCGTCACCTAGTTCTGATAAGCTAATACGTAATGCACGGTAACCTAAGAATGGGTTCATTTCGTGTGGTAATGTTAGGTAAGGAAGCTCTTTGTCCCCACCAATATCCATTGTACGAACCACAACTGGTTTTCCTTCCATTCCTTCAAGAACTGCTTTATACGCTTGGTATTGGTCCTCTTCAGTTGGAAAGTCAGATGAATCCATGTATAAGAATTCTGTACGATATAAACCAACAGCTTCGCCGCCGTTTTTGTGTACGCCTTCTAAATCTTTTGGTGTACCAATGTTTGCAGCTAACTCAACATGTTTGCCGTCAGCTGTCACTGTTTCTGCATTTTTTAGTTTATCCCATTCTGCTTTTTGATCTGCATAAGCTTTTGCTTCTGCTTCAAATTCAGATTTTTCAGCATCTGTTGGGTCAATAATAACATCCCCAATGATTCCGTTCACTGCTAAAATATCGCCTGCTTTTACTTTGTCAGTAATTTCTTTTGTACCAACGATTGCAGGGATTTCTAACGAACGAGCCATGATTGCTGAGTGAGAAGTACGTCCGCCGATGTCTGTAACAAAGGCTTTAACATACGTACGGTCTAATTGTGCAGTATCACTAGGTGTTAAGTCATGGGCAACCACGATTACTTCTTCGTTAATCATTGAAGGATTTGGAAGAGTCACACCTAATAAATGTGCTAAGATACGTTTGGCAACGTCACGAATATCTGCTGCACGCTCTTGCATGTAAGCATTGTCGTCCATTGCTTCAAACATACCAATATACATATCCGTAACTTCTTTCAAGGCAGCTTCTGCATTGACTTTGTTGTCTTGGATATTTTGTTTGATTTGACCAACCATTTCTGGGTCAGATAAAACCATTAAATGAGCATCGAAAACTTGCGCTTCTGCTTCACCAAGGCTTTGAGCTGCTTTGTCGCGAATTGCTTGCAACTCTTCAGTAGATTTTGCTAAAGCATCGTCTAAGCGAGTTGCTTCTGCATCAGTATCTTCTACGGAAGTTTTGTTGAAAGACAAGTCAGGTTGAACTAGCAGGTAAGCTTTAGCAACAGCAACGCCATCACTTGCGGCAATCCCTTTTAGCATCTCAGACATTATTCAGCCAATCCTTCTTTTTGTAATGTTTCAACGATTGCTGCCATTCCTTCAGCTTCGTCAGCACCATCAACAGTGATTGTTACGTCAGAACCTTGACCAACGCCTAAAGACATAACGCCCATGATTGATTTTAAGTTAACAGATTTACCTTTGTATTCTAAGTTAATATCTGAGTTAAATTTGCTTGCAGTTTGTACTAATAAAGTAGCTGGACGTGCGTGAATTCCTGTTTCTGCTACAATGTGAAATTCTTTCTTTTCCATATAAATCGGTCTCCTTCGTAAATAAAAAATTTTTATGTTAGGGTTTTCCTTTCTTGATACGCTAAAATCAAACGTCTACTCGAAAAAAGACCCTTTCAGTTTCTAAGATTACCATTTTTTTCTATCTTACACAACACTTTTTGCTTAAATTTCGTGATGTTTTGCACTGACTATTCTTCCTCTTTTTGGTAACGATAAATGATTCGTCCATTTAACCCCGCTTCTCCAACAATTTCCGCGCGGTCAGGCAAAGAAATCCAAGCATCACGAAATTGGAAAAATTCATTTTGCTCCACGATTAATTCAGAGATTTCTCCAGCTTTTAATGAAGCAATTTTTTCTACAAAAGGATTTTCAGCCATTGATTTCACCACTCTTTCTCTTAAATATCAACTCTTATAGTTTACTTGAAAATGGCGCAATTGTCTGTAAAAAAAATCGAATCTTTGCCTTTTTTTAAACAAGGTCTTTTACTTGATTCTCTTACAAAAAATGCTATAATAACCTCAAAGGTCAAAAATGGTCAAGTGGTTTTATAGACAGAATTTATTCTTGCTATCTAGTACTTGGCTGGTTTGAGGAAAAATGGTCTGTTTACTAGAAATAATAGAGCAAACAGCTATTTTTCTGGCCTCAGTTATTTTGAAAGGATGTGTTTCATTCAATGATTTGTCAAAATTGTCAACAAAATGAAGCAACAATTCATTTATATGCAAATGTGAATGGTCAAAGAAAACAACTGGACTATTGCCAAAGCTGCTATCAAAAATTAAAAAATCAAGCAAATAATTCCCCTCAAAATATGGGACAAGACCCTTTTGGCTTTGGGAGTTTAGACGATTTATATCGTTCTCTTTCTCGCCAAATGCAACAAGGTAATCCTTATGAACAACAAACACCACCCACTCAATTTGGTGATGGTGGTAATGGAGGTCAACCCCCTCGCGGAGGCGCTGGCGCTGGTCAAGGTTTACTAGGCGAGTATGGGATTAACATCACCGAAGCGGCACGCCAAGGAGATATCGATCCTGTGGTAGGACGTGATCAAGAAATTAAGCGTGTCATTGAAATCTTAAATCGCCGTACAAAAAACAACCCCGTTTTAATCGGTGAACCAGGTGTTGGTAAAACAGCCGTTGTTGAAGGTTTAGCCCAAAAAATTGTCGATGGCGATGTGCCCCAAAAATTATTGGACAAAGAAGTCATTCGTTTAGATGTGGTTTCACTTGTTCAAGGAACTGGTATTCGCGGACAATTTGAAGAACGGATGCAAAAATTGATTGAAGAAATCACTGAAGCTGAAAATGTCATTTTATTTATTGATGAAGTCCATGAAATTGTGGGTGCTGGTGCTGCTGGTGATGGCAATATGGATGCTGGCAATATTTTAAAACCAGCCTTAGCACGTGGTGAATTACAATTAGTCGGTGCCACAACTTTAAATGAGTACCGTATTATTGAAAAAGATGCTGCCTTAGAACGTCGGATGCAACCAGTCCAAGTAGATGAGCCAACCGTTGCCGAAACCATAACGATTTTACATGGTTTGCAAAAACGTTATGAAGATTATCATCATGTTAAATATACAGATGAAGCGATTAACGCAGCAGCAAACTTATCCAATCGTTACATTCAAGATCGCTTTTTACCAGATAAAGCGATTGACTTGTTAGATGAATCTGGTTCAAAAATGAATCTAACTATTCAACTCGTCGATCCAAAAACAATTGATAAAAAATTAGCAGAAGCGGAACAACAAAAACAACAAGCTTCCGCAGAAGAAGATTTTGAAAAAGCGGCTTATTATCGTGATCAAATCAATAAATTACAAGCAATGAAAGAAAAACAAATCAGCGATGAAGAAACACCCGTCATCACTGAAAAAGATATTGAAGCCATTGTGGAACAAAAAACTGGCATTCCTGTCGGTGACTTAAAAGAAAAAGAACAAACCCAATTGAAAAATTTAGCTGTTGACTTAAAAGCTCATGTTGTCGGACAAGATGATGCCGTCGATAAAGTAGCTAAAGCGATTCGTCGCAATCGTGTAGGCCTAGGCAAACAAAACCGCCCAATTGGTTCCTTCTTATTTGTTGGGCCAACAGGCGTTGGTAAAACAGAATTAGCAAAACAATTAGCTTTTGAGCTATTCGGTTCAGAAGATTCGATGGTTCGTTTTGATATGAGTGAGTATATGGAAAAACACAGTGTTTCTAAACTGATTGGTTCTCCTCCAGGCTATGTTGGGTATGACGAAGCTGGACAACTCACAGAAAAAGTCCGTCGTAATCCTTATAGTTTAATTTTATTGGATGAAATTGAAAAAGCGCATCCTGATGTTTTACACATGTTTTTACAAATTCTCGACGATGGTCGTTTAACAGATGCACAAGGTCGTACGGTCAGCTTTAAAGACACCATCATTATCATGACAAGTAATGCTGGAACAGGAGCTGTGGAAGCCAACGTTGGCTTCGGTGCTGCCCGTGAAGGTGTGACTAAATCCGTTTTAGGTCAATTGAACAACTTCTTCACCCCCGAATTCCTTAACCGTTTCGATGGTATTATCGAATTCAAAGCATTAAGCAAAGAAAACCTGATGAACATTGTCAGCTTGATGTTAGAAGAAGTAAATAGCTTATTAGCTAAACAAAAATTACACATTGAGGTTCCAACAGAAGTCAAAGAGAAACTCGTTGATTTAGGTTATGATCCTGCAATGGGCGCTCGTCCTTTACGTCGAACAATTCAAGAACAAATTGAAGACGGCATTGCTGAATACTATCTAGATCATCCTGAAAATCATCAATTAGTCGCAGCGTTAGATAACGAAGGTAAAATTATCGTAACTGGCGCACAAGAAGTGACTAAAACAGAAACTTCAACATCTGACCAAGCAGAATAATCAAAAATCCACACGCATTAATAACAATGCGTGCGGATTTTTTTATGCTTTTCACTTTTTATTTTCATCAAAAAAAACTATAATAGAAGAAAGATATTCGTATACTTGTTCCTCATAGAAAAAATTCAATCTTGAACTCCTGTACATAATTGGAAACGCTCTTTTGCAGCACACAACTATAATGAGGTGATAAAATGAAATTAGTGAATGTGACCAATAGCTACAAACAATTAGTAAATAAACAATTGGAAAACACGGATGCTTACTTTGTAAAAGTCTACTCAGCAGGAAACACGACCGCTGTCTATTCAGAAGCAGCTCACCATGTGGAAGTTCTGATTATGAATAAAAATCGTCGCATTCGTCCGACAGAAGTAAAAGAAATTTTAGCAAAACTGTTAAAACGATTACCTAAAGAGGCTTATGACCCAGATGAAATTTCTATCATTGAGTTAAACCATGTGACCGAAGTGTCTGTTCCATTAAAAGTTTCCCTCATGGAAAACTAAAAAAAACTGCCGAAGTTTCCCCACTTTGGCAGTTTTTTCAATTTATTGTGACGTTATTTTTTTTACAAGACTTTGATAATTTTCCGACCAGGCTTCCTCATTTGTCGGACTGACTAATTTATTTTCCTCGATTGCTTTTTTTCTTAAGTCATCCACTTCTTTTTTGAAATTTTCCCCCGATTTTTGAGCATAATCTTTAGAAAAATATTTTGATTGGCGAGAATAAGCCTTCAGTTTTGCGTCTTTAATCTCTTCTTCTGTATCTGCAAAATATTCATCATAACGAAGATCGGTTATTTTCCCTGAATCTTTTAACGTAATAACAGTTAAACGTCCAGAAAGCCCCTCCCCAAAATCTTCTGTTAGACTTGTATAATGTTCTTTTGAAGGTTCTTTGATTTCCTTGGCTAAAGCCCTAGCAGCAGGAAGATAGCCATTATTAGCGCTATTGGATTGACCTTTGGCTGTCTGGAATGCGCCATCTAGGCGATTTTCAGCAACCATTTGATTTTCTAAAAAAGTCATCGTATTAACAACGGTCACTAACGATTGATCGGTTCGGGCGTTGTTCGCTTGAAAATTTGCATAGCCGGATAAACGTTTTGTCACTCCTGCCCATTCTTCAGAATAATAGTTTTTAGGTCCACGTTCATCAAATTCCACTAACTGAATTTGTTGATCCTTAACAACGACATCAATTAAAGCCGTATAGCCGCCATCAAACACGACTTCATGATGATAATAATCCCCTTGAACTTCCCCGATTTCTGGACGACCTGACCAATACATCTTCTGGGCTTTTTCTTCTGGACTAATTCCTGATTGTCCATTATTAGCTTCTACTGTAGCGCCAGAAACAGCATCAACTTCAAAGGTATGTCCATTACGCTCATAACTCACTTTGGCAGCACTCTCCTTCGGTTGATCATTCGTGTTTGTCTGCTCCTCCTGCTTTACAGAAGTGGCATTAGTGGCTGCCGAGGCACCACTCGTTACTTGGACTGCTTCTGCTTCAGTACTTTCTTTCATTTTTTCAGTTCGTTGATCTGGTTGGCACCCCATTAAAATAATCATTGAACAAAATAACCCGACAACTATCTTTTTAGTTTTCATTTTTCCTCCTTTTAAAACTCATTGAATTACCATTTAATTTTAATATAAGTAGAATGAAAAGTATAGCTAAGAAATCGTTTTTTCTTCATACGGCGATAAACTTAACTGTCCAGATAAATACTCACCTAAATAGATTTCCTGTAATCTTTGGAATCCTTGTTCTTGGATTTGCGTTAATAGCCAGTGCTCATCTTTTTTGATTAACTCTAGGACATCCATGTTGGCTTGACCGTCCACAATAATCGGATAACGAATACTTTCATCGCCATATTCGACGATTGTTAATTGACCATTTTGTTCTAAAACCGCCCGTTTAACAAGCTGGACTTCATAAATACCATTTGCTCGTAATTTAAACATTAGATCATTTGCAGAAATACCATTTTTCAAACATTCCTTCACCACAACCTGTCCATCCTTGATTAAAGTAATGGGTTTACCATCCACAATTTGCTTCACATAGCGATTGTGTTCTTTTGCAAATTTTAAAATTAAGACTAATAATGTCCACAAAATTAACACTAATACAAATTGGAGCACCGTAATTGAATCATTATAAATAACACCACCAATAATGCCCCCCAATACATAGTTTTGCACTTGGTCCATAGCCGATGTGGGCGCCAAATTGCCTTTTCCCATCAAATTAATTTGGACAATTAAACAAATAATACCTAAAGCAAATTTAATAATAATTGGACTATAAAACTGCATTAATTTTCCCTCACTTTACTTTATGATTTCAATCGTTGGTGTTAATAAATACGTTTCTTGTAACGTATAAGACTGCTGATCCGTACTTAAACTCATTTTATAAAAGACTTCGTCAATTTTAACTATGGTTCCGTCAGCCAATTGTGTACCATTGACATAAACTTTTTCTGGAGAAACCTTTTTTTCCTGTGCCACTTGTTCGACAAAATGTACCATTTGTGAAGATTGTGAATGCTGATTTTGGTTCAGTTGATAATTGGAATATTGAACCCCTAAAACAAATAATAATGATAAAAAAATAATAATACTTAATTCACGATATTTCGTTTGAATTTGATGTCGCACATAAAAACTAAACACAATGACTAGCCCGATTAACAAAGCAAAAATAAAAAAATACTTTAAGTAATCATTTAAATTAGATTGGCTTTTTAAATACTCGATGCCATAAAAATTCATGTTCTTGTCCACTCCTTGATAGATTCGTTATAGTAAGTATTCTATCTCAAAAAAAACAATCACGCCTGCTTTAATACCTTATAACAAGAAAAAGCCCAGCGCAATCATCTTGATAATGACTGCGCCGAGCTTCAATCTTCTAAAGATTCAGCTACTGATTGATTACAAATTAATTTTACATCAAACTTTTCAGTTCAACATCTGGATATTTATCCGCAAACCAGCGTTCCGCAAATTGGTTTTCAAATAAGTGAAAGTCCCTTTTTATCAGGCTTCATCATACAATAAATAATCTTAGAAAGCAATCCATTTCTGCTACAAACCAACGCAATGTTCAACCTTTGTTTTTCTCAATACACCTATTACTTCTTAATCAATAATTTTAGTAGGAAAATTGATTAGACAAGTATCACAAAACAAAAGTTGAAAATTATATGTTATTTATTGTGACTTTTCTGTTTTATCAATGGAACCTAATTTTAATCATTTCAATACATTCAGGATAGAAAAAACAACTACAGATATATAAGAAGCTATCGAAAAAATAAAACTCCAGTGTAAGTTTTTATACTTTTTCGTTGCTGTCTTTGCCAGATAATAATTTTGTTCAATCATGACTTCTTCAAAACTACCTTGAGGGATTTCAGATACTTTCATTTTATAAGATTCTGCATCTTTATAGGTAGTTACGTCTTCCCAAAAAACAATTCCGTTGCCATTTCTATAGCTTCTACGTGGAAAAATAACTAAAAATAAAAAAACATAAGCCACAAGTAAAAGTCCAATACTCGCTAATAAAAAAAGATTTTTCGATTTTTCAAATTCGAAAGGCATATTATCTTTAATTTGAGTATATAAAAATCCCATCAATACACCGTTTACAGTTATAAATACTGCTGATTTAGTATCTGCAAACTGTATATAATTGTTTAGATAGTCATTTTGTGAATAAACAAAGTCTTTTTTTTATGATGCCATGTAAATATCACTCCAATTCAGCTTTTTTTAAGTAACTCTTAGATAAATCATTATCATTAACATATAAACTAAAATATTTATTTTTGGTAATATTTCCTTCAGCTTTTATCTTACAAATCATATAATGCAGTCCATTAAAAGCAGTATGTCTCTTACATCGAAAAACAGCATTATCTTCATCCGTGAAAGCTTCCTTTGGGACTACATAGTCTAATTCTTCTTCTTTCGAAGCTTCAATACCAGAGTTTGAAACAGTCCATTCTACACTGTTAATTTTATGTAGCAACGACTGACTAGCTTCAATTTGATAAACTATATCTGTATCTTTTTCTAATGCTTTTTCTGAATAGTAAGGTATCCGCCTTTCGTTTTCTGATAAATAGTAACATTTTATTTGAAAATCTCCCTCATACGATTCAAAATGGGCTATTCTTTCTAAATATTTTGACCAATCAAAATTTTTCATTTTATAATTAAATGAATTGTGTTTCATAATATAATAGTCTTTTTCTTCAGAGCTACCTTTAATGTAGATATCACTGAGCAAATCATCTGGTAATTGCAAGTATGAAAAAACATTTTCTCCAACCATAATACTATTTTCAGAAGCCTTATTTTGGAGCTTAGATGACAAATCAGCATGTAAACTAGTCACAGTAACTTCATTAATATTATCAATGCCATATTTAGACCAAAGAACTTCATCATCATCCCCAAAATCTATACCAATTCTTATTTTTAATGATGATACACCTAAAACATTCTCAAAATATTTTTTCAAAATATTTTGATTCATGTATTGTATCACTGAAGCAGCATTTATAGCTTGAATTATTGCATCACTTTTTAAAAGTTTACTATGTCCAGTAAAAGCAAAAATTGCATCTCCTTGAAGTCGGTGGATATGACCACCAAAATATCTAATAATTTCAATTCCAGTTGAAAGAACAGCATTTTTTATTTTCTGAACAGTCTCTAAATCATATTTAAGTGCCAATCTAGTGGAACCTTTAATATCTAAAAAAATGGAGCAGATATACTGTGTCTTTGGAAGTAAACTTTCATCAATAAAATCTGGATGTGTTCCTATTTTCTCAGAAAATCTATTTGGTGGAAACTTAGCTATAGTAAGTGTTTCATTCTCTGGAACGATTATACTTTGAGAAGAATCCATATATCTACTATGAATTACAGATTTTTCTAATTTATTATCTAGGTTTTCTTTTCGTAAGTTTTTATAAAAAATTCTTTCAATATTATTATAATTATTATACAATTTAATTTTCATCCTTTCAGCTATACGAGCACATAGTTACAATAAAAAGCCTAATAAAGGCTTTTTATTATAAACACTCTAAATTTTAGTCAATTATCTCCAAAGGAGGTAAGCTTTCTACTAAATCCATTTATTGACTATAACATGATTAAACATTCCAACTAAATCTTTTTCTTGATAATACTGTTTGCTAAAGTAGTCACTCCTAGAATAGCTACGCTACCTAAAGCAGTTCCAACTAAATTTCTTTTTTCCTTTAAGCTACGACTATGTTCCATACAAAATAAAGATTTATCTGATGGAACTTCTTTGTTGCAATTTGGATACTTACAAGTCTTAATTTTCGATTCTTTCATTTTCAGTCACGTCTGTCCTTTCATTATTATAAGTTGCTATGAGCACTTCAATTTTTGTAGACAAATCATTAGTTAATTCCTGAATTCTTCCATCATCACCCACGTGAGCATTATCTAATAACCACGCAATAGTTCTTCCGCTTTCGTTTTCTTTCATTAACACTTGTTTAACAAACGAGTGATAGTTTGTCAGTGTTGCAAATAAAGATTGTTTTTCTCCCAAAGCTGTATACGCTATTAGGTTTAGTTGGACTGCAGAATTTAAATATCCTAAAGATGTTTGCAATAAATTATCAATTCTACGTGCATCTTTTGATTTTGTTTTTGAATCAATTAAAAGAGCTGCATCTTCGTGAATAGAAAGCATTAGCTTGCTAATTGTTTCATTAGCAATTTTGATAGAACTAATCAATAGCTCTCTTTTGTTCGATTCATTCTCTGAAGCTAATCCTTCAACAACTAATTGTCTGGATGAAAAAAATCCCGCATATCTATCATTATACTGACCTTTCTCTACCCTTTGTATAATTTGATTTAATCCCTCAATTTGCTCTGAAATTGATGCTAACTGACCTTGGATTGCTGATAACTCTGGTAGAACACCTAACTCTTTTACAATTTTCTTATCAAGAGTAACAAAACTTTTATTTTCCCCACTTAAATTATCCTTAATGACAGCATATGTTTCACCTGTTTTTTTTCTTACGCCAAATGACCATTCTCCAGAATCTATCTTTTCCTTTGCAAAATCAGGTATCCTAGCTACGTATTCTGTTTCTTTCTGATTAGACAAATTTTCAATCAAACTCATTTCTGAAATATTTGAAAATAAACTGTTTTTAATTTTTACCGCTATCGATTTTGAAGCTATTCTTTGCAATGGCAATAATGAATAAGATGTAAAATCATAATTGTATAAATTTTTATCGGTAACATTTACCAATAACGATGCGTCTTTAGGTAAACCAATTTCGAAATCTTTCATAATAACACCTACCTGATAATAAGTTGAATTACAAGCCACTAAGGTATTATTTAACAAGCTCCTTTAAATCTTGTTTCATCTTGGCAACTCTATTTTCATAAAACAATTCAAAATTTTCTATATCTAATTTGATATCTTCATCAATAAATAAAAATGAGTTATTCAAGTGATTGATTTCCATCCATTCTGACAAACTCTTATCTTTCTTCAAAATATTTTTTTCCTTATTTAATAATTGTAAATTTCCAATTTTATTCCAATTATTACCAATCCTCTCAATTTCTTCTTTACTAAAATGGTTTTCCATAAATGTTTTATTTTGAAATTTTGATTTTGGGTGAATATGGTCAATATCGAAATTTTGATTGAAATAATCTAAATCTGGATAGAATAAAGACAATACAAAAAATGCGTCATCAGAACCACATTGTACTTCAAATAAGCCTTCAATTATTGCATCATCAAAAGAATAATTTTTTGTAGGATTGCTTTTAGCACTATTGATTATTTCTTTTAAAGGAAAGACACCAGAGGAAGAGTCATCAATTATTTTACGAATTTCTCGAAGGATACTATCTGATTGCCCACCAAAAATACGTTTCAAAAACACTAATAATAACCATTTTTTCATGAGTTGAGAATTGGCGTTTTGCGTGTTGGAATCTAAGAATCTATTTTTTATAACTTCATCCTCAAGTTTGTTTTCATAGATATAATAAACAATTGGTATAGCAGCATTTTTAGCAGGAAACGTTCTGTTTTCAAAACCCAATCTATAGAACATCTCAAAAGCATTAAGAATTGATTTACGAATCCTTTCCCAATTAGTTTTAATTTTATTAATTACATCTTCATTAAAATTTTTCACTCTACTCTTTATGTCATCTGCATATAAAACTAACATATTTTTCAAAATGAAGTCTATTGTGATAGAAAAATCACCGAACTGGTTAACTTCTCTAATTAATTCCTCAAAATTTTCCCTCGCATCAGACCAATGAACTGTTAAAAAAGACATCAACAAATCTGAAAAAGTAAGTTTCGTCCCGCCATCATTAGTTCGAATAAAAATATCTAATACCTTATCAAGATTTTGTTCATCTTCCAAGTAATAATTTAAAACTTTTTCTTCGTTGATAGTCTCATATAACAGATTTAATATATCTTTGGAGTATTCATTATTTTCTAAACCCACTTTTTCTAAATAAGAACATCGATTTTTTTCATCTGACAAGCCTAAAATACTTCCTACTTCAAACCAATATTTTTCACCTAATTTATTTTCTTTCTCTACTTTATCTCTACGTAAAAATTTGAATTCATATTCTTTATCAATTTTTGTTTCTTGCTTATAGGTATTTTTTATATTTAAGTATAACTTCATTGGAGGAAAATTGTCTTCATTGTCCACCCATCGTTTGTGATTTAATTTAACTGCATAGCTTCCTTTTAGTCCAATATATAAGCTGTTCAACCTCTGTTGTCCATCAATTACTGCAAAAAAATTGTCTGTTCGTCCCATAGAATTATAATATTCATTCATTTCTCCAAAACGTTGTTTATATTTTCTCAAAAAAGAATAAAATCTATAATTATTTTTTATTTCATCTGAAGTAATTTGCCATAACATTAACGAATTTATAGGATACTTTCTCATGATACTATCAAACAATGATTCTATCTGCTCTGGGCTCCATACAAATTTTCTTTGGATAGCAGGTAATAGATAAATATTTTTGTCTATATTTTCAATAGCTTCTTTGATAGTAATTAACGGTTGAAATCCTCTTTCCACCATATCATATCTCCTTGCATAGTTGACTTATTTTTTAATCTGTGAGTGTATTTTTTGAATTATCACAATAATAAAGAACAATATTTTAGAGAATACGGTTCCATAATAAATAACAAGTAAAATTACTCTATTTTATATTCCGTTCTTCTAAATTTTCCAATCATACAATATTATCTCAAACTTATAAGAAAAATCAACTTAAAATAGATATAAAAAACTCGTATAATCCATACTTTTCTTACTATTAACTTAAATTAATATTCACAGAAGCCAGACCACACTTCCTCTCTTCTGAAAATATATTCAAAATCTCCAGAATCGATTGTATGCTGCCTGTATTACATTCTAAGCGTTTCTAAAATATTAAGTATTAATTTTTATCAAGAATAAATTTTAAAACCCCTGAAAAATAACACAGGCTATTTAAATTCCATACTACGTTATTTTTAACACTACATATCTAAACAAAATAAAAATATAACTTTACCTATATATTCTAGATATGAAGATAGTTCTAGTTGATTTCAAAAAAACAAATAATTCAACTAAAGCAACAATGAATTATCACTTTTTCGTTATATAAATATATCTAGAGCGTAAATTTTAGCTATTTTACTGAACCTAAATAGTGCTATTAAGTAAGCAAGATATCTCTTGCCGGCACTAAAAAATAAATACTGATATATCAATTTTTTACAGCCATTTTTATCACACAATTATCGATGTAAATAGTTTTTTTGCGTAAAGATATGCGTGAAAACAGGTAGATTACCTTAGATTTTATTGACTTTTATTATCCTACCATTTTTATCAGTGTTTCTAGAGATAAACTATAAAGATTTTCTTATCTCGCACTTTTTCTTTTTTTAAGTTACTATTATACTAACAAAAAAACAAATAGAGAGTTGGAACATATAATGAATACTCACAAGATGCAATTTGGATGGATTATCGAAGCTCCTAAGTATTTGTCGATACTAACAAATCAAGATGGATTAGTTGCTATTGTTTCTGAATATACTACTTTTGGCGACAATCAATCATTATTAATTACGTTGTCAGAAACATCTGCTAAAGTGGCAGTAACTCCTCATTATATTTCTTCTTTAACGATTTCAACAGATAAAAAGATTAAAATATCTACCTCGCCATTCTATGAACAACAAATAGTTGAAATTGAAAAAATGAATTCTGATGGTCAAATTATAGATTAAAACTTCTCAAATCTTATTGACTATTAAAAATCATATGAAATATCATAACTTATAATACTTACAGTTTACAGAAATTAAAAATTCTAAACTATAATTATCAATTCATATTCTCTCTTCTAAACATTTGTTATATTATTGTTATAGCATAAGTATTTATAAAATATTAAGTTTAAGGAGTAATAGACCATTGAGCAAATTATATTCCAATCACTCTCATCTATCTAAAGTTTTGAAACATAGCGCACTGCCTATACTGATAACTAAAGAATTCGATTTCTTTAGATGCGTTGAATTCAATCAAAATTTTTATGAAAAAACTGCCAGCGAGCTGTTTCATGGCAATCTAAGAGATAGTAACTCATCAAATAGATATTCGCAATTATTTCCAAATCAAAAATTATCTTATTGGTCGGACACACCAGATACTTCCCGTAAAGAAATTTTAAAACATGGTTCTAGTAAAAATATAGTTACATTCTGGGCTTATGATGATTTGACAAGCACTTTTCCAACATTAGAAAATGAAGAACCTCTAATTATTATTGATGGAATACAATTCGGTTTTGAGGATATTTTAGAAAAATGCGACAATAATATTCCATTATCTAGTGAAGATAATATCTTGATAACCAAAATAAATCATGCAAAACCAGATTGTATAGCGTATAAGTCTATGGTAACTGGAACAACTAATTTCTTATTCTTTGAAAAAGTATTTAAAAAGTTAGCTATTAAAGAAGTCAGACTTAAAATGGGGGAATTAAAAAGCAATGATTCAAATAGAATTATATGTGCGGCTACATCTGACTACTTACCTATTTTAGAAAGTTATGGAGAATGTTTCACCCCTATAGCACAAACTAAAATGAATGAAAATTATCTTAAATCCGCAGAGTACAAATCTCGTTCAAAAATTTATAATCACTAACTCTAATATTATAGACACAAAGGTTTAAAATTCATTAAACCCCGTTAGGAAATCCTAACTGGGTTTATTAAATAATTTTGTACTTTAAAGAAACGTTAAATAACTTAATCACCTCAAATTCATCAAAGTACTCGTTTTAATAGACTTCTCTATAAAATCTTCGCTACTTAACGTATAAATATCTAATCCGTTCCGTAATTGCATACTTGCATAAGTATGTCTTAACGTATGACCTGAAAAACGGACACAATCTCTTATATCAATTTGCTTCTTTATTTCTTGCATAATCTGCCAAATACTTTTTTCATTCAATTTTTTACCTAGATTACTGACAATAAAAGGATTTCCTTCTAACAGCCCAAATTTTCTTTTCTTAATTCGTTGATATTTTATTATTTCTTTTTTGAGAATCGGACTGACAGCGACGGCTCTATCCTTATTATTTTTTGATTTTCTAATAATGATTTGATTATTCATAATGTCTTCATCTCGTATCTCGCAAACTTCGCTAATCCTTAACCCACATTCAATCATCAACATCAATATCACAACATTTCTTTGTGCTATATGTTTGTATGGGTGTTTTTTAGCAACTGTCAGCATTTGTTTAATTTCATAATCATTCAAAGGATAGATTACTTTTCTTTGTTCTTTTAATCTTTCAATATCAACAAACGGATTATAGTCAATATATTTTTCAATTAACATATAGTCAAATAACTTCTTTAATCTGCTAACACTTACATTGATTGTCGATGCTTGCATTTCTTTTTCTTGCATATCTATTATCCAGCTTTTTATCTGTTTCTTTTCAATCTGCGACGGTTCAACATTTATTGATTTGAAAAAATTTGCTGTGTTTCTCAATTTTGATTTATAATTTTTGATTGTTATTTTTGAAAAACCTCTCACTGTAATATCCATACAAAATTCTAAAATAATATCCTCCCAGTTCATGAAAAAAAGTCCCTTCTTATCAAATTTTGATAAAAAAGGACTTCTTGCAAACCAACACATTTTAATGGATTTTCCATTAAAATGCGAGCTTCAATCTTCTAAAGATTCAGCTACCGATTGATTACAAATTAATTTTACATCAAACTTTTCAGTTCAACATCTGGATATTTATCCGCAAACCAGCGTTCCGCAAATTGGTTTTCAAATAAGAACAATGGTTGGTCGAAACGGTCCCGTGCCAAAATGTTTCGGCTAGAGCTCATGCGTTCATCTAAATCTTCTGGATTAATCCAGCGGGCAATTTTAGAACCCATTGGCGTCATTACCACTTCAGCATTGTATTCATTGGACATTCGATATTGGAAAACTTCAAACTGCAATTGACCTACGGCGCCAATGATATATTCTTCTGTTAAATATGTTTTGTATAATTGAATGGCTCCTTCTTGAACCAGTTGGTAAATTCCTTTATGGAAAGATTTTTGTTTCATTACGTTTTTGGCAGTCACTTTCATGAATAATTCAGGGGTAAATGACGGCAACTCTTCGTATTGAACATTCATTTTCCCTTCATACAAAGTATCGCCAATTTGGTAATTTCCTGTGTCATACACGCCGATAATATCGCCTGCAACAGCTTCTGTGACGTTTTCGCGGGCATCCGCCATAAATTGCGTCACGTTACTTAATTTGACTTTTTTGCCTGTTCTACCTAAGGTCACGTCCATGCCTCTTTCAAAAACACCTGAACAAATTCGAACAAAGGCAATTCGATCACGATGGGCTGGGTTCATATTCGCTTGAATTTTAAAGACAAAGCCTGAAAATTCTTTTTCATAAGGACTTACTTCGCCACCCTCTTCTGTTTTATGCGCATGTGGCGCAGGCGCAAATTGTAAGAAGGTTTCTAAAAATGTTTGAACCCCAAAGTTTGTCAAAGCAGAACCGAAGAAGACTGGCGTTTGATCACCACGAGCGATTTTTTCCTCGCTAAATTCATCGCCTGCTTCTACCAATAACTCAACATCTTCCAACACTTGTTGATAAACGCTGTTATTGTGCAATGGTAAATCGCTTGGGATATCGCCATCTTTTAAAGGAATAAAACGCTCCCCGCCATTATTTTCTGGACGATATAATTCCACACGTTCATTATAAATATCGTATAGACCTTCTAGGCCTTTTCCCATACCAATTGGCCAGTTCATTGGATAAGATTCAATATCCAATAGTTCTTCCAATTCTTCTAAAAGTTCCAATGGTTCCCGTCCGTCACGGTCCAATTTGTTAATAAAAGTAAAAATTGGAATACCACGTTTTTTAACAACTTGGAAAAGTTTTTTCGTTTGTGCTTCAATCCCTTTGGCACTGTCAATAACCATCACAGCACTATCCACGGCCATTAAGGTCCGATACGTATCCTCTGAGAAATCCTCATGCCCTGGGGTGTCCAAGATATTAATCCGTTTGTCTTGATAGTCAAATTGCATCACAGAACTCGTTACCGAAATTCCCCGTTGTTTTTCAATTTCCATCCAGTCAGATTTGGCAAAGTTCCCTGTTTTTTTCCCTTTGACTGTTCCAGCTTGGCGGATGGCGCCTCCAAATAATAATAATTGTTCAGTAATCGTTGTTTTCCCAGCATCCGGATGGGAAATAATCGCAAACGTACGGCGACTATCGACTGCTTCTTTTTGATTGATCGTCATAAAAATCTCCTTATCACTTGTGATGTTTATTTATTTATTTTCTTCAGCATAATTTTTGATTAACCTTTGCTAGTATATCATGTCAAGCCTTGAGAATAAAGAGCTGCTGTTGGCTGTTTTTTAAAAGGAAAACCTGTGACATTAGTCAAAACGACTGATGTCACAGGTTATTTTTAACGTCTTGGTTCGTCATCTTCCATTTCTTTACGGAAAAAACGACGATTTTCTTCTGGTTCTTCATCGACAGTTTCTTCATCGTAGAAATGAACGCGTAAGACTAGCAAACGTGTGCCTTCCATTTCTTCAGCAGTTAACTTAATATTGCCCACTTCAAAAGAAGGTTTTTCCCCTTCATCAGGAATGGTTCCTAATGCTGTAATTAAGTAACCTGCCATTGTATCAACATCGCTCATGTGTAAATCTGTTTCAAATACTTCATTAAATTCGTCAATTAACATGCGTCCTTGAACCAAATATTCATTGTCAGCCACTTGTGTATATAAATTTTCTACTTCATCTGTTTCATCGTCAATTTCACCAACGATTTCTTCTAGTAAATCTTCCAGTGTTGCTAAACCGACAACACCGCCATATTCATCTAGTAAAATCGCCATTTGGTTTTGTGTTCGTTTTAACTCATAAAGTAAATCATCAATAAAAATGGTTTCTGGGACAAATAATGGTTCTTGGATAATCGCGCCTAATTCAATGTTTTCAAAGCCTAAATTACGTGCAGCTTTTAGTAACGTTTTGGTATGTAAAATACCAACAATTTTATCTTTGTCTTCACTATAAACAGGAATCCGAGAATAATTTTCTCCTAAAATTAAATTGATGTTTTCTTGGACATCATCTTGGATGTCAACCATGAATGCGTCTGTCCGAGGAACCATTACTTCTCGTGCCACTTTTGTATCTAATGAAAAGACACCTTGTAGCATTTCTAGTTCTTCGTTTTCCAAAACACCTTCTGTTTCAAGCATGTAGCGCATTTCATCTCGTGTCATCTTCGAATCGGCATCATCGAAAGTCATTGGTGTGATTTTGGATAATAAATCGGTCGAAGCCGATAGCAACCAAACGAAGGGACGCGCGATAACTCCTAAAAAGCGGACTGCACCAGAAGTCAATTGAGCGACTTCTTCTGATTTATTCATAGCAATTCGTTTAGGGTATAATTCACCAAATACAATAGAAACGTACGTTAACAATGCTAAGATAATGATACTGGCAAGACTCTTAGCTGCGGCGCCGCCACCTAATACAGGGGCCAAACGACTAGATAAAGTCTCTGCTAATGAAGCACCAGATAGGATATTAACCAAAGTAATCCCTACTTGGATTGTGGATAAAAAGTTATTGGGGTCTTGCAATACCTTAAGCAATTTTTGAGCTTTTGCGTCGCCGTCTTCCGCTTTTTGTTCCACACGATTCTTGTTAACAGATACGACTGCAATTTCCGCCGCTGCCAAAAAGGCATTGATAAACGTCAACACGACTAATAATAGAAGTTGCGCAATTAGCGACTGACTCTCAGGGTCAGCATTATTCATAATGTTCTCTCTCTCCTTAATTGTTGATAATTCCGAGGCTGTACTTTCGTACTCTTTTAACGTTCTTCCTCTTTTTATGGTTAGGCTTAGAAACAGACACAATCAGTATTATGACAGGTTATTTTCTATCCTAATCCATAAAATCATAGCACGAAAGATTAGCGGATTCAATCATTAACCGTTATTTTCTTTCGTATTTGTTTCATTCCCTAAAAGAACAGCATTGGTAACTTTTTCACTACGACCCGCTTTGACCATATCAATAACATAGTAGATAATGGTCCGGCAGATTGCGTAAAATGGGACACCGAGGAAAATACCTAGCAAACCTGCTAAATTTCCTGCTACCAATAAAATTAAAATAATCGTTAATGGATGGATTTTTAGAGATTTTCCGATAACGTTTGGATAAATAATATTTCCGTCCAATTGTTGAACCACTAGCACCACTAAACAACATAAGGCTGCTTTGACGGGTTCATTAAAGATGGTCACTAAGACAGCAGGCGCTAATCCTAGATAAGGTCCTAGATAGGGAATCAAATTCGTAAAGCCGGCAATGACACCAAATAAAAAGGCATAACGAACGCCAAGCAATGAATACCCAATAATCGTAAATGTACCGACAAATAAACATTCAATCGCTTGTCCACTAATATAACTGGATAAGGTTTGGTTCAATTGTCCTAAAAGATCCACGATATCATCTTTTCTTTTTTCAGGTAAAAAACGTTGAATCGCTGGTACTAGCTTGTCTCCATCTTTTAACATATAAAATAAAATAAATGGCGCAGTGACCAAAACAATGGTGGTTGACGCCACCGTTGATACGATTGAACCTAAGCTACTTGATAAACTACTTAAAAATTGTTGGATAATATTGGCATAAGAAATATCCATTTTTTCAATATAGCTTGTTAAATCAATTTGTTTAAAAATAGGTAACTCCGCAATCTCATAAATCCAGGTCTCCACTTGTTTAAAGAAATCTGGCATACTTGATGCTAAACTAGCTAGCTGATCTGCCAACTTAGGGATAATTGTTAATAAGATCAGAACTAATGCGATGATTAGTAATAAAAATACCAGTAAGACGGCATAAATTCGTTTCATTTTCGTCTTCATTAGTAGATTGACCACAGGATTTAGTAAATAATACAAAAAGCCTGCTACTAAGACTGGGGCAAACAACGTTGAAAAGAATGTCCCAATCGGTGCAAATAAGAAATTAATTTTCGAAGCAATAAATAATAGCATGGCTACGACAAGTAATTCAACTGACCAGAAAAATAATTTCGATTCTTTAAATCGATTAATCACAGCGGCTCCTCCTTTATTTTTGTTCAATTGTTGCTGTTTTATTTTATCACACCTTCCCCCCTCAGTCATTGAGAATACTTCATTGCTAGAACTTTTTCGTGGTATAATAAAATAGAAACAGATTCTGAACTTGGGGGTTTTTCTATGCATGTAGCTCAAACAAAAGATACCATGAGTGATCTTTATTTAGATGCTGTCCGGCTTCGT
This sequence comes from Enterococcus sp. S183_ASV_20, assembly GCF_018919685.1. Classification (NCBI taxonomy): domain Bacteria; kingdom Bacillati; phylum Bacillota; class Bacilli; order Lactobacillales; family Enterococcaceae; genus Enterococcus; species Enterococcus sp. S183_ASV_20. Next base: position 11,390 of record NZ_JAHLRI010000006.1, on the reverse strand, counting down.
CAACGCGTATTCGTAGCGGAACAAGGGGTACCAGAAGAGATGGAAATCGATGAATATGAAGCACATTGTATTCACTTTGTTTTGTACACGGATCATGTAGCTGTCGCAACTTGTCGCTTGCTTCCACTAGAAAATGGCGTTATGAAATTACAACGAATGGCCGTTGAAAAAGCTTACCGTGGCGCCGACTATGGACGAATGATTATGGAAGCGGCGGAAAATTTTGCCAAAGAACAAGGCTACCACAAGATTACTCTAGGAGCACAAGTCACCGCTGTAGGCTTCTATGAACGTTTAGGTTATCAAAAAACAGGAGCACCTTTTATGGATGCTGGCATTGAACACTACGAAATGAATAAAGAACTATAACACCAATTAAATCGGAAAATTTAGAGCTTGGAGCATTAGCCATTTTGGCTAATGCTCCAAGCTCCTTTTGTGGGCTGTTTACATCGGCTATTTTTTTGATAGCTGTTGATAACGTTGATACCAGATATCTACATATTCGGGCGAGAAGGGGCCTTTTTCGTTATTAATCCAATCCACTAAAGTCTTGACATTTTCTTTTAAAATGAAGTCAATATCTTCTGGATAATCCATTAGTTTGCTATGAAATTCATATTCATCAACGTCTAGTAAACGTTTTTCACCATCTGGAAAAACCTTGATATCTAAATCATAATCAATATACTTCAACGCTTCGTCATCTAAAACATATGGCGAAGCCAGATTGCAGTAATACGAAACCCCCTTTTCTCTAATCATTGCTATTATATTGAACCAATATTTCTTGTGAAAATAAACAATGGCTGGTTCACGAGTCACCCAACGACGTCCGTCGGATTCCGTTACTAACGTGTGATCGTTCACACCAATTAAAGAATACTCGCTCGTTTTTAGTACCATCGTATCACGCCACGTTCGATGTAAATGTCCGTCATGTTTATAACTCTGAATGGTTACAAACTCGCCTTCTTTAGGAATTCCCATAATACCCCAACTTTCCCCAAATAAAGTAAAGCAATGTTACTTTTTGGGTGTTCATACATCGATATCGAAATAATTATATCATATCTTTTGAGTTTGCGTACATTGAGTTCACTTAAAGAAGACGATTTCTGAAAAAATTTAATTCAGATGACCAATTAGTTCAAATTCAGTAAATATTTTCAGCTTAATTACTGTATTTTTTCAAAGACTGATACTGCGCTCTCTCTTAAAACCTGATTTAATTCGTCAACATTTGTTTTACCAGTTGTTTCAAGCCACGCAACGGCTGCTTCTGAACCTTGTTGAACAAATGGAAGCACGCCGTCTGCCCAAGTTGCGCGACCACATAAGACTCCATTAAACGAGGAACCTGCTTTTTTTGCAAATTTCAATGTTTCCTGAAACATCGTAGCACTAACCCCTGCACTCAAGAAAATAAATGGAAGTTGTGTTGCTTCACTTTGCATGTTGAAAAAAGCCTGCGCTTCATCTTGGCTATAAAGACTTTCAGTGCCAAAACCTTCTACAAAATTCATATTCACAGGGACTTCTACTTTTAAAACATCAACATTATAGCGATCCTTTGAAAATTCTTTCATCGCTTCAATTACTTTGTGCGGTTTTACTTTAGCGTATTCTTTTGAAGCACTATCCGAATTGTTTGCATCATAAGAGACAATTTCTAAAAAGAATGGAATTTCTTCGGCTAAACACTCTGAACCAATCCGTTCTATATAAGCTTTCTTTCGTTCATTGATTGCTTCACTTTCGTCAACATCGTAATAAAGTAAAAATTTACACGCGTCTGCGCCCGCTTCTTTTAAACGCTTAACCGACCAAACATCAAGACTATCGGGTAACCGTCCTGGTGTCGAAGCATCGTAGCCCGTTTTTTCATACGCAAGTAACAAACCTGAAGTCTGTGCTCGATTTTCAGCAGCAGCTAGGCCATATTCTGGATCCAACAAAATTGCTGAAGTCTCTGGTGTTAAGCAACGAGATACTAATACTTTAAAGTCACTGATTTCTTGCGCAGTCACCTCTTTGTATTTTCCCATCATGCGTTTTAAGGCCCCACGTTGATCAATGGCTAGTGCTCCAATAATCCCTTGATCATCTACCAGATTTTCTAAATGTTTACGTTTTTGTTCACTAATTTTTTTCATTCTGTTCCCTCTCCTAATTGATTATTTAGTAACGTAGCAATTTCAGCTGGCGAACTTGCTTGTTTCAGTCCAGAAGTAACTTCTTCTCTTAATAGGAGGCGCGCAACGGAAGAGAGTAATTTCAAATGTGTCGTGCCAGCTTCGGCATCTGGAATAAACAGCGCAATCACAAACTCCGTTAATTGGTTGTCAAGGCTCTGCCACTCAACACCTTGGTCCAAGGTAACGATGATAATGGCCGCTTGTTGAATCGTTGCTGCTTTTGCATGAGGTATCGCAAATCCATTCATCATCCCCGTTGTTCCTTCTTGTTCTCGCTCGTTCAGTTTATCGAAAACTTCCTGTGCGTCCTGAGCAACTTCCAATTCTGTTGATTTTTTTGCTAAAAAGTGAAAAACATCCTCTTGCGTTTGTAACTGTTGATTTAAAAAAATATGATTTTCTTTAATAAAAGCCATTCCATCCACTCCTAATTCCTGTTATTTCATTTTTTTGATAACGATTGCTCTTGTTTGGCGATTCTACTTTTTTGTACAAAACCTAGCAATAAACCACCTACCAATGAACCAGCTAAAATTGCCAGAACCCATTGAACAGCGTGAGTAACAACTGGTAAAACAAGAAATCCTCCATGAGGTGCTGGCACTTGTACCCCAAACATATACGTTAAGACTGCCGCAATTGAAGATCCGAGCATCATAATTGGTAAAACCTTCAATGGGTCTTTTGCCGCAAACGGAATAGCGCCTTCTGTAATATGTGTGGAGCCTAAAATAAAGTTCACTAGGCCCGCATTGCGTTCATTTGTGTCAAAGTATTTTCCAAAGAATAATGTAGCAAAGCCTGTAATTAAAGGTGGCGCTATGCAGGCAGCAGAAACTCCTGCCATAAAAGAAGTATTTCCTTGAGCTAAGAGTGCCGTTCCAGTAACATAGGCCGCTTTATTAACTGGACCTCCCATATCAAAGGCACACATACAACCCACAATAATTCCTAAAACCAACGGACTGGAATTTTGGAAACTAGCTAAAAAGCTCATCATTCCTTCGTTAACAGCTTTCATCGGATCTGCTAGTAAAGACATAGTGATACCAATAACTGCAACGCCAATGACTGGATAAAGGAAAATTGCTTTTAAACCATCTAATGATTTAGGCAAACCTTTAAATACTCTTTGTAATAAAAGAATGAAATACCCAGCAAGGAAACCAGATAATATCCCTCCTAAAAAGCCAGTACCACCAGTGTTAGCAATCAAACCACCGACAAAGCCCACAACCAAACCAGGTCGTTTCGCAATCCCCTCTGCGATATACGCAGATAAGATTGGCACCATCATTCCCATTGAGGCATCACCAATACTTTTTAACATAGCAGCGGTAGCATTATACTGACTACTTTCTGGATCAAATGAATAAATACCCCAAATAGCAAAAGAAAGAGCAATTAAAATGCCGCCTGCTACTACAAACGGCAACATGTGAGAAACGCCATTCATTAAGTTTTTATAAATACTATGTCCAACATTTCCTGAAGAAATTTGTGTCTCCTGTTCAAGTTCGTCCACTGCTTGGTTTTCGGCCGCAATCGATCCTTTTCCTGCGAGCGCTTCTTCAATTAAGCGATCTGCTTCTTTAATGCCAACGCTGACAGGGACATCAATAATTCGTTTCCCAGCAAAACGTTCTGCTTGAACGTCTTTGTCGGCGGCAATAATGATTGCCTCCGCTCCTTGGATTTCTGCAGGTGTTAACTCGTTTTCTATACCAATCTGACCATGTGTTTCAACCTTAATCGTAATACCTTTACGTTTCGCAGCTTGTTCCAATGCCTCCTGTGCCATATACGTGTGCGCTATTCCCGTCGGACAACCTGTAGCAGCTATTAATTGATACGTAGCCATCTGTTTATTCCTCCTCTTGAATCTTTATTTGTTGCTCTAACTCCTGAACATCTGAAAAATCTGTCAATCCTTTGCGAAATGCTGTTGAACTACCTGCTGCAATACTTCTTTTTAAATTTTTTTCCAATGAAAGTCCTTGATGCCAGCCAGCTAAAAAGGTACCTAACATTGCATCCCCTGAACAAGCTGTATTCACAACCATTCCAGTTGGTGAATTGCCTGAAAGAACCTTTTCATTATTCATAAATAAAGCCCCTTCACTACCTAAAGAAAGTAAAATATTTTTGGCTCCCCGCTTCAGTAATTCTTGTCCGTAAAAAATGTAATCGTCCTTAGTCTGCACTTCTGTATGAAACCACTCTTGAAGTTCTTCTTCATTTGGTTTCAATAAAAATGGTTGATAAGGCAAACAATCTAAAATTTCTTCATAACTACTGTCTAAAATTAAGAACACCTGCTTTTCAAAACAAATTCGGCTAATTTCAATCAAAATACTTGGCGAAACCCCTTGTGGTAAACTTCCTGATACGCACAAATAATCCCCTTTACGTAACTCTGAAATTTTTTTCAAAAAACGTTGTACATGTTCTTCAGATAATTTTGGTCCCTTATTGACTAATTTGTATTCCTTTTGATCTTGGGTAACTTTTGTAAACACATTGATTCTCGTTGTGCCAGCGACTTCGATAAAATCAGTGGTTATCTCTTTTTCTTTTAAATAATCCTCGACATAGTTCCCAGTGAAACCAGCTTTGACTCCCAAAGCGGTATTATCAATCCCTAACATCTTTAAAATTAGGGAAACATTGACTCCTTTCCCGTTTGCTTGAATATCATCTTCCTTCGTGCGATTCACGACAAAAGGAACTAGCTCTTCTGTTTCGATAAATAAATCAATGGCTAAATTTAATGTACATGTATAAATAGTCACTGTAGTTCCTCCTTTCTCCTCTTTATTATGTCTCAAAATACCATGTAAAGGTTTTCATTCTTTCGCAAAAATATAGAAAACATTTACAATTTCATAATTTCTCTAGCTTTTTTATTTTTTTTCATTAAAAATAGGCTTATAAATGTTTTTTAGTGAAAGAAAGAAGGGCTGGCCATTATGGAACAAAAATTGAGTGAGTCGGAGCAATATCTCTGGCATTTTATCGAAACACATATTTTAGAAATCCCTGATTATTCCATTGTAAAATTAAGCGAACGAGCCAACGTATCAACTGCGACGATTGTAAGAACCATGAAAAAGAAAGGCTATGAAGGTTTCACATCCTTCAAGCATCACTTGAAAGATAAAGAAAACCAAAATATAAATTTTTCAGCATTAGAAAAAGTAGACCGAGGAATTCGGACGGCCATTTTAAAGAATGAAGAAGAAGTAACTCGCACGATTAACATGATTGAAATTGGTAATATCGAAGATGCGATCCAAAAAATCAAGGCTTCTCGACGGATTATTATCTTTGCTAGAGGTTTTTCAGAATTAATTGCTCAGGAAATGATGGTTAAGTTTCAATTGGCTGGCAAATACTGTGAACTGCATACGGACCCAGAAATTATTAAAAATATTAGTAAAAAGTTATCAAAAAAAGATGTGGCTCTTTTTGTTTCTTTAAACGGAGAAACTCAAGAATTAGTTGTCGCTGGTAAAAACTGTTACGACTCAGAAATTGGGACTATCCTTTTAACTGCAAGCAAACACTCTAGTTTAATGAAATATATTGAAATTCCGTTCGTGGGCTTCAAATCAGAAGGCTCCTTTTTCCCCGATTATGAAGTGCGTTCACGGTTACCACTATCCATTCTGGCAAGAATTTTATTGGATGCCTATGCTCTAAGAACGACAACTTAGGCTTTCTTAAATAATAAAAAACAAGCATTCCTTCACTTAAAATAAAGGAATGCTTGTTTTTATTTTGCAACAAAACGTGCTTCTACTCGATAAATTCGTTGACCACGACTAGAAAATTTTTCTTCGTATTCTGTCATAATGTTGCCTTCAAACTCGCTATTATGCAAATCTAGCCATACACGTTCAATAATCATGCCATATTTAGAAAAGCTACTTAATGAGTATTCGAAGAGCCCTTGATTATCCGTTTTAAAATGAATTTCTCCATTTGGTTTTAAAATAATTTCATCTGTCGCTAAAAAGTTTTTATACGTTAAACGACGTTTTTCATGTTTTTTCTTTGGCCAAGGATCTGAAAAATTTAAATAGATTAAATCTACTTCATTTTCAGCAAAATATTCTGTTAATGCTTCGCCGTCTACTCGCAATAACTGTAGATTAGGTAACGGCTCGGCCACTAGCTTATCTAATGCAATCGATAAAATACTTAATTGCATATCGATACCAATATAATTAATTTCAGGATGTGTTTTAGCCATTTCATAAATAAAACGACCTTTACCTGAACCAATTTCAATGTGGATGGGATGATTATTGCCAAAACGTTCTTGCCATTTCCCTTGCCATTTTTCAGGGCCTTCTACCACATATTGTGGATATTTTGCCATATATTCTGTTGCTCCGGGTCTATTTCTTACACGCATATTTAAAATTCCTTTCTTTTAAAAACAGACTGGTGAAATTCGCCAGCCTGTGTGGATGTTAAATGAATTAGTTTAACTACTAAACATTCGTTTTAATTGTAAAATTTCTGCAGTCATTGCTCTTCTTTCGCCCTCTTGGTGATGACGAACAATCTCTTGTAAAAAGCTAAATAAACCATACCAATAAATTCGTTGAACCGTACTTTCATTCGGGATTAAACCATAAGATAGTAACCATTGATTCCAACCGGAACGAGGGACATAATGACTCAAAATCATTCCTAAATCTACCGCTGGGTCCGCGACCATCACAGAATCCCAATCTACTAAATAGAGATAATTATTCGAGACTAACCAATTCCGATGATTCACATCGCCGTGAACAGCTACATAACTAGTTTCTGGATATTCTGGTAAATGATTATATAAATAAGTGATTACTTCTTTTAAATAACTGTTTCGTTTTAATTCTTTAGGTAGTTGACGCTTATACTCTTTCAACATTGTTAGCGGGGTACAAACTTCGCCACCAATTTTTTTCAACATGTCTTTCAGCAAATTGGAATGATGCAATTGGTATAACACGTCAATCACGTCATTGCGTTTGCCAATTTCGTCCGCATGTAATAAACGTCCTTCCAGCCATTCTTGGGCTGTTAGTACGTCGCCATTCGCTGTCCGCTTTGTCCAAATCATCTTCGGGGCTAACCCTTCTTTAGACAATGCTGCAAGAAGTGGAGAAGTGTTTCGTTTAATGAACACTTTCTCTGTTTCTTTTATTCCCATGTATGTTTGACCAGTTGCGCCCTTTATCGGCTGCAGACGCCAGTCTTTATCCAACTGAAATTCCATGGAAATTATCTCCTATCTCAACACAATTTTATTGCAATTTTTACAGCAATTACCATTTTAGTCGCCAAACCTTGCTTCGTCAAGCTTCTATGTGGTTCTTTTGTAAATTTTGCTGGGTTTTCTCATCTTTATAACTTATTCAAGCGCATTGGAACATACATTTTAGTGAAAATCACAACTTCTACAATTAAGGCACCCAGAATGATCAAGCTATTTTGCAAACTGCCTAAACGAAGGCAGACAATCCCACCAAAAATAATGGCCGCAACAGATAATGCGCCGCTAATTAACCGGCGAATCGCTGCTTGTTTTTTTTCTATTGAAATTGGATATAACTGTGTCATCACCATATAATCAAATTGCGTGTACATGGGAATCAACTGGAACCCGATTAAATAGACAAACAATAAAGCAACTACCAACGCAATCCAGAATTCTTGTAAAAAGAAGAGTAGCACGCCACCAACCAAAATCAAACGAAACAATAAGCCGCTATATTCGCTACCTCGTAAAAAGCTCCGAATGAATAAGTAAGCATACGTGTTCTCAGATGTTTTTTTGACTACTCCGAGGAGAGGATCTAAGTATTTACGGCGTTTCACTGTACTACTCACTTCAGGAATATCTGTAAACAGCTGAATGAATTTATAAATTCTATGCATTCTGTTTTGTTCTTTTTGGATCATTTTTTCCCAATCCAAGAAACTCTTTTTCATCTTATTTTGCCAAATACTCGATAAACAAACGGCCAGAATGATGCCACCAATCACACCAACCCAAGGCGTCCAGTAAATAGCTCCCGTCATAATCAAGAGACTACTGATCAACCAAACAAACCACCAACTACGGTAAGTGGTTGACGAAAGATGATAGAGCCCATAGCTTTGTAAACTAAGATGTGTATAAATCATACAAACTAGCATGACCAAAAATAAAAAGAAGGTTTGAAACGACCAACCTGTTGTGACTACAATCAACGGCATCAATAGGCCACTTCCTAGAAAGCTGACCACAATCGGTAAAAGTAAAGAGTAGCGCAGCGCTCGTTTCAGATAAGCAGCGAATTGTTTTTCTTTTGGTAATAAAAAAACCTTGTCGGGCTCTTCTGTCAGAGTAGCCAACTTACCAACTTGAATGAGTAGCAGCCAGCCCAATAGAATTAACGGTCTGCCCCAAACAAAATCACGAGGTAATTCTTTTAACAACTGGGAATAGTACAGACCTAATCCGCCTAATAAAAACATACAGACTAAAACAAAATGATCATTTAAAATATAGCGCAAGTACTTGGACATTTTTTTGAAATGCCGTGACAAACGTTGACTAAAAAATTCGCCCATGTTACCCCACCTTTTCTTCCTTCGTCAAGGCAAGATAAATATCATCTAAAGAAGACTCTGGTAAATTAAATTCTGCACGTAATTCAGCCATTGTACCGTTTGCCCGTAATTTCCCTTCGTGTAGCACCACAAAACGATCACAATATTTTTCAGCTGTTGCTAAAATATGCGTGGACATTAAAATCGCTGCCCCTTGCTTACGCATCGTATCCATTAATTCTAATAAAGCATGAATTGCTAAAGGATCTAAGCCTAGAAAAGGTTCATCAATAATATATAAACTCGGTTCAATTAAGAATGCACAAAGTACCATAACTTTTTGTTTCATGCCTTTTGAAAAATTAGCAGGAAACCATTCCAATTTATTGTCTAAACGGAACGTTTTTAGTAATGGTTCTGCTCGTTTGAACGCTTCTTCTAATGGAATATCATAAGCCAAGGCCGTTACTTCGATATGCTCTTTCAATGTTAATTCTTCATATAAAGAAGGTGTTTCCGGAATATACCCGATTTTTTTACGATATTCTTCAGGTGCTTGTTGCAATGTTTCCCCGTCAATCATAATTTTGCCTTTTTGCGGCGTAAGTAACCCAATAATATTTTTGATGGTGGTACTTTTCCCCGCACCATTCAAGCCAATTAAACCAACCATTTCACCAGACTTGACGTCAAAATTAATATCTTTTAAGACAGGAATATGGCCGTAACCTCCTGTTAAATGTTCAATTGTTAAGCTCATTTCTTTTGCCTCCAACCTTTTCTCTACCATTATTAAACCCTAAGCGAACCAAGAATTCAAAAATTACTCCCTTAATTAAATGGATTTTTTTCTTTCTCTTATTATACACGAAATGAAACGAACTTTTTAGCGAACTCACGTACTTTTTCATCCACAGAGAAATCAACTTGTGGTAAAGTAAAGGAAAGAACCTAGAGAAAAGAGGAATTTTTCATGAATGATTGTATTTTTTGTAAAATTATCAACGGCGAAATCCCAAGTTATAAAGTCTATGAAGACGAGAAAGTCTACGCGTTTTTAGACATTACACAAGTGACCAAAGGGCATACCTTAATGATTCCAAAACAACACGTTGCTGATATTTTTGAATATAATGACGTTTTAGCAAGCGACGTCTTTGCTCGTATTCCTAAAGTAGCACGAGCATTAGAAAAAGCTTTTCCAGAAATGGAAGGATTAAACATTTTAAATAACAATAAGGAAGTGGCTTATCAATCCGTTTTCCATTCCCACGTTCATTTGATTCCCCGTTATTCAAAAGAAGATGATTTCTCTATTCATTTTGGCAACCATCAAGAGGACTATTCCGCCGAAGCGATGCAAGAAATTGCTGAGACCATTGCAAAGCAGGTGAACTAAATGAAAAAATTTATTAAAGGTCTCTTTTTTGGTGCAGCTGCTGGTACCATTGGCGGCTTGTTGGCTGCTCCAAGAAGCGGGAAAGAAACACGCCAACATTTAATCAATGAGCTAGAGGACTATCGTTCACTGAAAAATCAAGTCACGAATGACTGGGATCAGGTGCAACGAAATTTGGCAGTTGTCGAAGAAAACGTTCCACTGGCAACTGAATTTTCAAAAGACCTGCAACAAGAAATCACTGATTTCAAATTCCAAGCGGAACCTCGGATTGCTCAAATTAAAGAACAAATTGCTAAAATCACGGCTGAATTACCTGACACACAAACCAACAAGCAAAAGTAAAGTCTTTTATGTTAATTATTTCTTTTGTTATTAAAAACGCGAATTGTAAAATTAAGTTAGAAAAATAAAAAGGCATTTATGGTACACTCAAATTGTATTTCCGACGAAAGAAAACAAAGGAGTGTAACCATAAATGACCTACAAACATCTTACCATAGACGAACTGACAATGATAGAATCATATTATCTTCAACATAATAAACCGGTTGAAATCGCTAACCGAATGGGACGTGCTATACAAACTATTTATAATGTAGTCAATAAGTTCAAGCAAGGCAAGACTGCTCTTGATTATTGGCACCAGTATAAAGAAAATAAGAAAAAATGTGGTAGAAAAGTCATTCAATTACCTGCTCATGAAGTAGATTACATTAAAGAGAAAGTCACTCTTGGTTGGACGCCTGACGTCATTATCGGGCGAAAAGAAAGGCCTGTTTCATGCGGTATGAGAACACTTTATCGTTTATTTTCTAAAGGGATATTTGATATTGACACACTACCGATGAAAGGTAAAAGAAAACCCAATGGCCATCAGGAAAAACGGGGAAAACAACAATATCAGCGCTCAATCCATGATCGACCTGATAATTATCCTGATTTCAATTCTGAGTTTGGTCACCTTGGAGGTGATACGATCGTTGGCATTCATCATAAAAGTGCCGTCATTACTTTAGTTGAAAGATTATCTAAAGTCATTATCACGATTAAACCCAACGGCCGTAAGGCATTAGATATTGAAACCGCCCTTAATCAATGGTTTTCTCGCTTCCCTAAAAACTTCTTTAAATCTATTACGTTTGACTGTGGAAAAGAATTTTCTAACTGGAAAGCCATTAGTAACCAACACGATATTGATA
>NZ_JAHLRI010000069.1:0-11221 GCF_018919685.1 Enterococcus sp. S183_ASV_20 | reverse complement strand
CACTAATACTTGTGTCTCTTTTAAAAGCTTTTCCACAAAAGGAACGGAAGTTAGTCCGGTTTTTTGAATGTTAATGAAGGCGTAAATACTTCCTTTGACTGGATGAAGCGAAAGGAAAGGAATCTTTGCTACTCGTTGGGCCACATACTCTAAACGTGCTTGGAACACTTCAACGATTGGGTCTACAAATTCGTCAAAATGTTGTAACGCATAGATTCCTGCTTGCTGTGACAACGTAGGCGCAGAATACGTAACGCCTTCATTAATTAATTTGGCTACTTCGTTAATATAGTCTGGGGCAATCATATAACCAATACGCCAACCAGTCATTGCAAAGGCTTTTGAAAAGCTACCAAAAGTGATAGTATTTTCTGGAGCAAACGTAGCCATGGGAGTAAACGTTTCTTGGAAACAAAAGGCTTCATAAACTTCATCTGAAAGAATGTATAAGTTGTGTTCAATCGCTACCTGTGCAATTTCTCTGAAAGTTTCTTCAGAGAAAACAGCGCCTGTCGGGTTATTCGGTGAATTTAGAATAATCGCTTTGGTTTTAGGCGTGATTTTTTCTTTCAAAAGAGCTACATCAATTTGGAAACCATCTTCTTCATAGGTTGGCAAAAAGACCGGAACGCCATCTGCTAAAAGAACTTGGTCTTTATAAGGAGAGAAATAAGGTTCATGAATAATCACTTCATCTCCAGGATTTAGAATCACTTGTAAGGCAAGGTACATCCCGTGTAGAGCGCCAACTGTGGCCCGGACTTGATTCGGTTGAAAAGATAATTGATAATGTGACTGATAAAACTGAATGACCGCCTCAATGAATGCCTCGCTACCATCAGAAGCGGTATATTTTGTATGCCCATTTTTGGCATCGTTAGCTGCTTGTTCGATAATCCGCTCATCGGTAATTAAGTCAGGGTCACCAATCGATAAATCGATTAAATTTGGGGTCTTTTTCGCTAATGTTGCAATATCCATGAGTAAATTTTCAGTAGGTTGTTGGTAACGTGTTGAGATATTCTTGCGATCCATACCAGGTGCTCCTTTTTATAAAACTTTTCTTAGAAAATCTTGTGTTCTTGGGTTTTGTGGCGCATCAAAAATTTCTTCAGGTGTGCCTTCTTCTTGAATGATTCCTGCATCCATAAAAATGACACGGTCCGCGACTTCTTTTGCGAAGCCCATTTCATGGGTAACCACTACCATTGTCATCCCTTCAATAGCTAAATTTTTCATAACGGATAGCACTTCGCCCACCATTTCAGGGTCTAAGGCAGAAGTTGGTTCATCGAACAGCATCACGTCAGGGCGCATGGCTAAAGCACGAGCAATCGCTACCCGTTGTTGTTGCCCACCAGAAAGTTGAGCGGGATAATTTTCTTTTTTATCTGATAAACCAACTTGTTCCAGTAAGGAAAGAGCATGTTCTGTGGCTTCAGCAGCGGCTTCTTTTTTTACTTTAACAGGACTAATCGTTAAGTTTTCCAAGACATTTTTATGCGGGAAAAGATTGAAATTTTGGAATACCATTCCCATTTTTTGACGAAGTTGATCAATGTTGGTATTTTTATCTAATAAATTTTTTCCTTCAAATTCAACGCTGCCACCAGTTGGTGTTTCTAATAAGTTCAGGCAACGTAAAAAAGTACTTTTACCACTACCAGAAGGGCCAATAATTACGACAACTTCACCAGCTTCAATTTCTAAGTCAATTCCTTTAAGTACTTCATTTTTTCCAAATGTTTTCTGTAAGTTTTTAATGTTAATCACTAGTACTCATTCTCCTTTCAGCAACACCTAATAGACGTGAGATAGTAAAGGTTAGGACGAAATAAATTAACGATACAATTAAGTAAGGTAGGAAGGGTTTAAAACTTGCTCCTTGAACGTTGCCAGCTTGGAAAATTAGTTCTGAAACACCAATGACTGAAACAACGGAAGATTCTTTAATTACTGTAACAAATTCATTGCCTAACGCTGGTAAAATATTTTTAATAGCTTGTGGGAAAATGATGTATCGCATTGCTTGGTTTTGATTCATTCCCAAAGAACGAGCAGCTTCCAATTGTCCTTTATTAACCGCCTGAATACCAGCACGAATAATTTCTGCTACATATGCACCACTGTTTAAAGAAAGAGCAATACAACCAGCTGCTACTTTTGATAAGTCCAAACCAAGAACGCCTGTCCCGAAATAGACAATAAAAATTTGAACAAGCAAAGGAGTGCCACGAACATATTCAATATAAGCAATGGCAATGCCACGTAAAATTTTGGAATTGGCTAACTTCATTAAGGCAAGTAATGCCCCTAAAATGGCACCAAACAAAACACCAATGAAAGCTAGGAAAATGGTATAGCCTGCACCGTTAAGGTAGAACTTTCCATACTTTTGTAAAAAGCTTTGATCTTTTTGGAACATTAATTGATTGGCTTCTTTTTTATAACCGTCCATTAATTTTTGATCATTAATTTGTTTAATAGAGGCATTTACTTTCTCCGTCAAAACGGGCGCATCTTTAGGAAAAGCAACGGCAGTATCTTTTGAGCCTTTTTCAAAGGTAACATCAGCAAAAGCTAAATCCTCATTTTGAGAAACATAGGCTTCGCCAACCGGTTCTTCCATAACGACTGCATCTAATTTATTATTTTTTAGATTCATAATTAAATCTGGAATTTTTTGAAGAGAAGTAGGGACAGCACCGGTTAATTCGGTTTTAATTAATTCTTCTTGTGTCGTTTGCTTTTGGGCACCTGCACGAACGCCTTCGAAATCTTTAGTGGAATGAAATTTATCTTTATCTTCTTTCCGAACAATGACTCTTTGTTGAACGTTCATATATGGTTGAGAAAAAGCTACTTCTTTTAATCGTTCAGGCGTTGGTGACATGCCTGAGATGACCATGTCAATCTTGCCAGTTTTTAAGGCCCCTAACAGAGCATCGAAGCCTAGTTCTTCGATTTTTAATTTAACGCCTAAATCGTCGGCAATTTTTTGAGCAATAGAAATATCAAAACCGACAATTTTATCTTCACCATCTACTTTTGCATGAAATTCATAAGGGGCATAGTCTGCGGATAAGCCGACAACTAGTTCTCCCTTTTGGATGATTTTGTCATAGACTGGATCGTTTTCGGCTGCAAAAGTTTCTTTAATAGGTAATAATGAGAGCAACAAGAATAAAATTGGTAAAATCGTCTGTAGCCATTTTTTACATTTGGTCATTTGCGTAAACTCCTTTTTGTATTATTTTTATAAATATTCAAAAAAAACGAATAAATGTATAAAAATTTATTGTGTTATGATGTGGTTTATCATATCATAGAATATGTAAAAGGAAAAGTAGTAGAGTTGAAAAAATACAACTTTTTCAAAAAAATTTTCAAAAGTCAAAAATGAAGGGGATTTTCAAGATGGAACAATCATTAATTGTGAGAGGGACACCACAAGAGTATCTTTGCGAAATTGGTTCGTGGGAATTATTAGAAGGACAACTATTATGCAGAAATATTCATCGTGTATTCATTTTACACGGGACTGAGTCATGGCAAGCGGCAAAACCGTATTTTCCGACGTTTCAAAAAGTAACAGCTGTTTTTGAAAACTATGGAGGTGTTTGTACAGATCAACGTGTGCAAGAGTTAGAAGCGCAAGTGCTGGACAATCATTTAGAGGCCATCGTCGCTGTTGGTGGAGGAAAAGTGGCCGACTTGGGCAAAGCCTTAGCACACAAAATGGCGTTACCGGTCATTATTTTACCCACTTTAGCAGCTACTTGTGCGCCGTGTACGCCATTGAGTGTAATGTATCGAGAAGATGGAGCAATGGAACGGTATGACGTTTTTCCACAAGCAAACGCTTTGGTGTTGGTAGAACCAAGAGTGTTATTGCATTGGCCTCGGTCCTTAATGGTGGCAGGTATTGGGGATACATTAGCTAAATGGTATGAAGCAGATGCGATTATTTCGCAGTTAGACGTCCAAGTGTTACCTATTCAAGTTTCTCATTTTGCCGCGGAAAAATGTCGCGATATTTTGTTAAATGAAAGTATCAATGCTTTAAAAGCGATGGAAGAGCAACAATTAAATCAATCGTTTATTGATGTCATCGAAACAAATTTAATTATTGGTGGAATGGTGGGTGGCTTTGGCGATGATTATGGTCGGACAGCAGGTGCCCATTCCATTCATGATGCCCTAACTTTGCTGCCAGCTAGCCATCGACAATTGCATGGAAACAAAGTGGCGTATGGTGTGTTTGTTCAATTAGCCATTGAAGAGAAATGGCAAGAAATCGCTGAATTGATTCCTTTCTATCACCAACTAGGTTTGCCTATTTCTTTAAAAGAAATGGAGATGGACTTAACTGAAGCCGAGTATCAAGAAGTGGCAGAACGTGCTTGTATAGAAGGCGAAACGATTCATTATATGAAACAAAAAATTACCCCTGAAATTGTGAAAACAGCGATGCAAGATTTAGAAAAATATACAGCGACAAAATAAGTGCCAAACAGCAACTAGTTCATTTGAATTATTTGAACTAGTTGCTGTTTTTTAAGGATCCTTTTTTGAAAAAAGAAACCTTGAGAAATCCTTGCAAATTCAATAAAAAAAAAGTATGATGATGGGAGGACAAATTATAGTAGAAAGTAGGGAAATGAATGACGGAACCAGCCATTCGTTATCGTTTAATCAAAAAAGATAAACACACAGGTGCGCGTTTAGGTGAATTAATTACTCCTCACGGCACATTTCCAACACCAATGTTTATGCCGGTAGGTACACTTGCGACAGTTAAAACAATGTCACCAGAAGAATTAAAAGAAATGGGTGCCGGTGTTATTTTAAGTAATACTTACCATTTATGGTTACGCCCAGGTGAAGATTTAGTCGAAGAAGCAGGCGGTTTACACAAATTTATGAACTGGGATCAACCTATTTTAACTGATTCAGGTGGCTTCCAAGTCTTTTCATTAAGTGATATGCGGAAAATCGAAGAAGAAGGTGTGCATTTTAGAAATCATTTAAATGGTTCAAAAATGTTCCTTTCTCCAGAAAAAGCGATCAATATTCAAAATAAATTAGGATCAGATATTATGATGAGCTTTGATGAATGTCCACCATTTGATGAAAGCTATGAGTATGTCAAACGTTCGATTGAACGGACTTCTCGTTGGGCTGAGCGTGGCTTAAAAGCCCATGCGAATCCTGATAGACAGGGATTATTCGGTATTGTTCAAGGTGCGGGATTTGAAGATTTACGTCGTCAAAGTGCCAAAGATTTAGTGAGTATGGATTTTCCTGGCTATTCGATTGGTGGCTTATCTGTTGGTGAGTCTAAGGAAGAAATGAACCGAGTCTTAGACTTTACGACACCGTTAATTCCTGAAAATAAACCACGTTACTTAATGGGTGTGGGTGCCCCTGATTCATTAATTGATGGAGTGATTCGTGGGATTGACATGTTTGATTGTGTGCTACCAACACGTATTGCGCGCAATGGTACTTGTATGACTTCACAAGGTCGCTTGGTTGTTAAAAATGCCCAATATGCAAGCGATTTTCGTCCGCTTGATGAAAAATGTGATTGTTATGTTTGTCGTAATTATACGCGGGCCTATATTCGTCATTTGATTAAATGTGATGAAACATTCGGAATCCGTTTAACATCGTATCATAATTTATACTTCTTGTTAGACTTAATGAAAAATGTCCGTCAAGCAATTATGGACGACAATTTATTAGAATTCCGACAAGCGTTTTTTGAAGAATATGGCTTTAATAAAGCGAATGCAAAAAGTTTCTAAAAATTAGAGGAAAAAACTAGTTCTTCAAGCATTTTTTTGATACAGTTAGTAGTGTGAATAATGCAGAGTGAGGTGAAACAAATGGGTGGCGGATTTACAATGATTTTTACATTAGTCCTTTTAGGAGGAATGATGTTTTTCATGACACGTTCTCAAAAGAAACAACAGCAAGAACGTCAAAAACAACTAAACTCAATGAAAACTGGCGATAGTGTTGTCACAATTGGTGGTTTACATGGTGTTTTAAGTGAAATCAATGAAAAAACAGTTTTAATCGATTGCGAAGGTATTGTCTTAGAATTTGACCTTGCAGCAATTCGAACTGTAACACCTGGAACTGCCGTTACAAATGATTCAGCAGTAACTAGTGTACCAGTCACAGAAGTTGAAGAGACAGTCACAGAAGAAGTAACTGAAGTTCCTGAAACATCAGATCCTTCAAAAGAAAAGAAAGACTAAACGATTCAACTGATTTATTTAATGGTTAAAGAGAGCGGAACAGGCTTTTCAAAGGCGAAACTGTGACCAGTAGTCACACGAGAAAGCCAATAAGAAGAGATAATTCCTATTCCGCTCGTGTCGTTTATCTTAAAATGTAGGACTAGGAAGGTAGGTCATTTGGACTTACGTCCTAAGTCCTTTTTAACTATTAAGTTTACAAAAAAGGTTCCTTTTTATAGTGTTGGAAGATAGTTAAAAAGTGAGCAATCTTTCACTTGGTTGGAAGGAGAAGAGCCCATGACAAAGGAAAAATTAAGTTGGTTACAACAAAAAATGCTCAATAAAAGTATTAAAAAGAAGTGCCAAAATTTTCGTGAACTAGGTTATTCTTCCATCAACGAAGAAGATTTATTGACTTATTTACTCACCTATCGTTGGAAAAAGCAAGCCCGTTTATCTGTCAAAGACTGTCGCAAAGACATTCAGAAGGTTAAGCCGAATGAATTTTTTGACTATCAACAATTATTGGCACAGACATCAAAAAATCCTTTAAGGGACTGGCATGATATTGAAGACTTATTCTAGAAAAAAGAATAGGTCTTTTTTTTTTTGAGATAAAAAAAATTATAAATAGTTGTGAAAAATATCACAAAAACTATTTACAAGATTCATTTTATGTTGTATGATGTGAATGTGAAATAGTTAACAAAGTTTTTTTAAAATGAAACTCTTAGGAGGATGAACATGGTTAAAACAGTAAAAAAAGAAAAGACAGAAACAGTTGATGTTTCATCAATGATTGATGAATTAGCAACAAAAGCGAATGTCGCTTTAAAAGCAATGGAAGATTTTACACAAGAACAAGTAGATCACATTGTCCATCAAATGGCGATGGCGGCGTTAGACCAACATATGCCTTTAGCAAAAATGGCTGTCGAAGAAACTGGCCGTGGAATCTATGAAGATAAAGCAATCAAAAATATGTATGCATCTGAATACATTTGGAATAATATTAAACATGATAAAACAGTGGGTGTAATTAACAAAGACGAACAAACCGGTTTAATGGAAATTGCTGAGCCAGTTGGCGTGGTATGTGGGGTCACACCAACAACAAACCCAACGTCAACAACTATTTTTAAATCACTAATCGCCTTAAAAACAAGAAATCCAATTGTTTTTGCTTTCCATCCTAGCGCACAAAAATGTTCGGCAGAAGCGGCACGTATTGTACGGGATGCGGCGATTGCAGCAGGTGCACCAGAAAATTGTATTCAATGGATTGAACAACCATCGATTGATGCAACATCTGCTTTGATGAATCATCCAGGGATTGCCATTGTTTTAGCAACTGGTGGCGCAGGCATGGTAAAATCTGCGTACTCAACAGGTAAACCAGCACTAGGCGTTGGTCCTGGGAACGTACCAGCTTATATTGAAAAAACGGCTAAAGTAAAACGTGCGGTTAATGATTTAATTGTTTCAAAATCATTTGATAATGGAATGATTTGTGCTTCTGAGCAAGCGGTCATTGTGGATAAAGAAATTTATGCTTCTGTCAAAGCTGAGTTTGAAGCACACAACGTTTACTTCGTGAAACCGAATGAATTACAAAAACTAGAAGATGCAGTGATGAATGAAGGCAAATACGCAGTAAATCCAGCGATTGTCGGTAACTCTGCAGAAAAAATTGCTGAATTAGCAGGAATTAGCGTACCAAAAGGCACAAAAATTTTAGTCGCTGAATTAGAAGGTGCAGGTCCAGAATATCCATTATCAAGAGAAAAATTATCGCCAGTTTTAGCAATGATGAAATCAAACAATGCAGAGCATGCTTTTGAACTATGTGAAGCGATGTTAAACTTAGGTGGTTTAGGACATACAGCAGTAATTCATACAGAAGATGAAGAGTTACAAGTTGCTTTTGGTTTACGTATGAAAGCTTGTCGTATTTTAGTGAATACTCCGTCAGCAGAAGGCGGTATCGGTAACATTTATAACGAAATGATTCCATCCTTAACACTTGGTTGTGGTTCATACGGGAAAAACTCTGTTTCTAAAAACGTATCAGCCATTAACTTAATTAATATTAAAACGGTAGCGAAACGGAGAAATAATATGCAATGGTTTAAATTACCTCCAAAAATTTTCTTTGAAAAAAATTCTTTACAATATCTACAAAAAATGGAAAATGTTGAACGTGTCATGTTAGTTTGTGACCCAGGTATGGTTCAATTTGGCTATGCAGATATCGTACGTAAAGAGCTACAAAAACGTAAAAATGATGTGAAAATCGAAGTATTTTCTGATGTTGAACCAAACCCATCAACAAATACTGTTTATGCAGGTACCAAAATGATGGTTGATTTCCAACCAGATACAGTGATTGCCTTGGGTGGCGGTTCTGCAATGGACGCGGCGAAAGGCATGTGGATGTTCTATGAACACCCAGATACAGAGTTCTTTGGTGCAAAACAAAAATTCTTAGATATCCGCAAACGGACATATAAAATTGCCAAACCAGAAAAAACACAATTTGTTTGTATACCAACTACTTCAGGAACTGGTTCAGAAGTTACACCATTTGCCGTTATTACTGATAGTGAAACACACGTGAAATATCCGTTAGCAGACTATGCGTTAACACCAGATGTAGCGATTGTTGATCCACAGTTCGTAATGTCTGTGCCAGCTTCAGTCACTGCAGATACAGGTATGGATGTTTTAACACATGCTATTGAATCTTATGTTTCCGTGATGGCTTCAGATTACACACGTGGTTTAAGTTTACAAGCAATCAAGTTAGTTTTCGATCATTTAGAAAATTCAGTGAAACGTCCAGATATGGAATCTCGCGAAAAAATGCATAATGCATCAACCATGGCAGGGATGGCATTTGCCAATGCATTCTTAGGTATTTGTCACTCTATTGCTCATAAAATTGGTGGGGAATATGGCATTCCACATGGTCGTACAAATGCGATTTTATTACCACATATTATTCGTTACAATGCGAAAGATCCATCAAAACACGCAATGTTCCCTAAATATGATTACTTCCGCGCCGATACTGATTATGCAGACATTGCAAAATTCTTAGGCTTAAAAGGAAATACTACCGCAGAATTAGTAGAAGCTTTAGCAACAGCAGTAGCAGACTTAGGTAAATCAGTCGGAATTGACATGAACTTGAAAGCCCAAGGTGTCTCACAAGAAACATTAGACACAACGGTTGATCGTATGGCAGAACTTGCATATGAAGACCAATGTACAACTGCAAATCCGAAAGAACCATTAATTAGTGAACTAAAACAAATTATCTTAGATGCTTATGTAGGATAAAAGAACTCAAATAAAGAGACCAGAACATTAATGTTCTGGTCTCTTTAACGTTTTGCGAAAACAGTGCTGTCGATACCACGGTTATGACACCAATTAACTAAAACTGGATCGAGGATAAGTGCGGTACTCGTTAATTCTTCTGTCGTCTTTTTTCCTAAAAGAGTATAAAGCATTTTCACTTCTTCTTGCCATTGCTGTACAAGGGCTAAGGTATTTTCTAAACCATTTTTACTCATAAGGGAAGCTAAGATAGTCCCAGCAACTCCCATGCTTTTGGCACCTAAAGCGAGTCCTTTGACAACATCAAGAGAGTTACGCACACCGCCAGAGCCGAGAATAGTTAGTTTCTTTTGCCAATTTTGTGATTCCAGAAGAGAGATGACCGTTGATTGCCCCCAATCATCTAAGAAAGAAAGTTCTCGTTTCTTCCGCCGGGCATTTTCAATTTGTGTAAAACTCGTTCCGCCTTGGCCGCTCACATCCGCTGCTTGAACGCCGATAGAGGTGAGTTTTTCTAAGGTTTCTTGGCTCATGCCAAAGCCAACCTCTTTGACAATGACAGGCACTTCTACGGCCTGTACGATAGCTTCAATCTTGGTTAGCCAATTAGTGAAATCACGATCTCCTTCAGGCATGACCAATTCTTGGGGCACATTTACATGGATTTGTAAGGCATTCGCTTGAAATAAATCAAGCGCTCGCTTTGCTTCTTCCACACCCAAGCCTGCACCAATATTGGCAAAAATGAGTCCATCTGGGTTTTCTTTTCGCATAATTTGATACGTATCCGCTAAACTAGCATCTTTTAACGCTGCCGAGACAGATCCTGTCGCAACTAAAAGGCCAGTTTCTTTGGCAATAATGCCTAATTGCTGATTAATTTCTTTTGCACGCTGACTACCACCTGTCATTGCATTGACATAAAAAGGTTGGGGAAGCTGAAAAGAAAGAAACGAAGTGGAAATATCCACTTCGTTAACAGCGGATTCAGCAAACGATTGGTGAACAAAACGCACACGATCAAAGTCATTACTTTTTTCTTTGTGGAACGCTTTAGCTAATGATAGATGTTCATCTTTTCGATTCATGCTTCTCCTTACACTCCTTTTGACCATAGGTATAGACGTGAAGTGGCAGTGGGGTAATTCCGTCTTTTTCCCAAGCAGTCATTAATGGTAAAATCCCAGATTTTTGGCGGAAAATTACAATCCCACAATCGCCCCCGCCAGCGCCAGAAGATTTCGCAGCTCCTGTATAAGATTCAGCCAAATCACAAAGATTTTTCAAGGCTTCTGTTTCGATTACCACACCAGTCAGTGAAGATAATTCGGCGAGCAATTGGCGATTTTTAGTAATTTGTTTTTGAATAACAGAAATTTTTCCTGTGTTAAAGCCATTAATCATTGTTTCGACACAAAGCCGACTTTTCATTAAGAACTGCTCATAAGCCGCTTGTTTTTCTTCTTTTGATTGATGGACTCGATCAACTAAGTCTGAAGTGGACGCAGGGCTACCTGTCCAACCAATTAGTAAACGTAGTTGTTTCGGTACTTTTAACGGAAAAATCATTAATTCAGGCCAGTCCATTGCTAACAAATCAGTTAATGTTTCAGTGGCCACTTTTTGAT
>NZ_JAHLRI010000068.1:0-11765 GCF_018919685.1 Enterococcus sp. S183_ASV_20 | reverse complement strand
TGACGGTGGCAATTTCTCAAAAAAGGGGGACTGCCAATGTTTTTGCTTGTTCGCTTTTTCCCTAGAAAGGAATAGCACTGACTGTCTTTGAAGCATTGATGCTTGCGATTGCTTTCGCAACGTTAATTGTCAAAATCAGTAATAAAAACAACAAAAAATAAACCCGTCATAACCTTTAGCTGGGATTGACGGGTTTATTTCCGTATTAAAATCAAGCTACCGTCTTAAACGGTCTACCCGAGAGCGTATATCTAGTACGCTCTCTTCGTGTTTATTATACCAAGGTATCACCTAAAAAGCTAGCCGCTAAATCCTCAATAGGATCCAGCGGCTTTTTTAATTTTCTCTTGTCAAAATTGTTTGTGTAATTTCATACAATTGTTCTTTCGCTTGGGCCTTTGTTTCAGGAAGTTTGCTGATTTCTTTCAGCGCTTTTTCTGTGTAATGAGTGGCTAATTGTTGGGCCTTTTCTACGCCACCTAGTTCATGGACAAGACGATAAATTTCCTGTGTTTCTTCATTAGTCAAGGCTTCTTTTTTCATTAAAAGTGGCAACAAGACTTCACGATTGGCTTCAAGTGCATAAATCAAGGGCAAAGAATACACGCCTTGACGTACGTCTTCTAAGACGGGTTTGCCGATAGCATCGGCAGTTTGTGTATAGTCCAAAATATCATCAATAATTTGAAAAGCCAGTCCGATGTTTTCGCCGATTTCACCACAACGTTTGGCAAAACGTTGGGAGGTGCCACTTTCATAGGCACCGACAAAACAACTTAGCGCAAACAGTTCCGCAGTTTTCCCGGAAATATTTTTTAAATATTGGTCAATCGTTACCTCGAAATTATAGCGATTGTCCATTTGACCAAGTTCACCAGTCAGGACTTTTTCCATACTGCGCGAATTTAATTGAATGCTTTTTAATGAAGAAGAATAATCAGATAAGAGCTTGAAACAGCAAACAAAAAGATAATCGCCTGTATACACGGCTGTGCTATTGCCAAAGCGCGAACGCAGTGTTGGCAAGCCACGACGCGTATCAGCTTCATCGACAATATCGTCGTGAACTAACGTGGCGGTATGCAGTAATTCAATGGAAGCCGCTAACGCTGTCGCCTTTTTAGGGTCCCGCTGTTCACCAAAATAAGAGAACAACAGTTGGTAGGCTGGACGTAGCAATTTGCCGCCAGAATGAATCATGTCATGGACAGCAGCTTGAATTTCTTGATTATCGATTTGAACCGCTTGTTCCATCAAGCGAAGAGTAGTTGTTAATTCTTTTGATAACGTAGGATAGGTATTCCACATAGGATGTATATTCATAAGATGACTCCTTTAATTGTGGCGGACAGGTTTTCAATTAGAAAAATTGACTCCACTTATGTTTCGTTGTTTGTTCATAATTCAGTTGGAATTTTCGTAACGTCTGGACATGTTGTAGTAAATAATTAGCGGCAATCCCAATGGCAATCCCCGAGAGTAACCCAAACAGAGATAAAAATGGTAAGTACAGCATCGGCGCCCACGAATGAGCAAAGAAAGAGGTCGTTAGCAACTGACCAACGTTGTGTAAGAAACCACCAACGGCACTAATCCCAATAATGCTGACCCGTTTTGGCCCCAGCTGCTTGACAAGCAACATGCCGAAATAACTTAATAAGGCACCACTGGCACTATAGAAAAAGGTCGAAAGTGTGCCGCCCAGTAATGTCGTTAAAATCAAACGTAAACAGACCAGGAAAAAACTATCACGCTTACGCATGGTGAAAATCGCAATAATGGTAATTAAATTTGCTAGACCGAGCTTTGCCCCAGGAGCAAATGCGAAAGGGTAAGGAATCATATTTTCGATTAAACCAATAATGACCCCTTGGGCAACGAGCATAGCAATATAAATATTCTTGTGTAATTTGCTCATAGTTGTCGTGCTTAATAAATTAAGCTACCGTCTTCACTCCCATCAGAAGCTTCCACGGTGATAAACAAATTGTGGGGCAGACAGGCAATCGGGGTTTCACCAGGTTTGGAAATCCAGCCTCGTCGAACATCCACTAAGTCAGCACAGTTGGCTTCCTTCACGCGGATACGATCACCATCTACTTCAATCAGGTTGTAATCACCGTCTTTTGCTTCGTATTTATATGTATAATGCGGGCCGTCCTTTTTTAAGTCAAAGACTTTGATTACTTTGTTGTCTACTTTCAAGACTGCTTGATACGTAGCCGCTTCTTGACCACGGTTTTGCATGGCAAAAACAACAAGGGGCAGAAAAGAACCAAGAACTAAAATAGCAATAATAATAACGTCCCATGTTTTCAAGCGACTTTTCTTAATGAATTCTTTGATCGTCATTTTCTTCTCTCTCCTTTGGTGTTTTTTTCTTGTCTATCATAACACAGTGAACGGAAAAGAAGTATTCTTTTCCAGTTGAGCCACCATATTATATAAAAGAAAATATGTGGGACAAAAGTCATGCTTGACTGCTGTCCCACATACTAAATCCTATGATAGTCAGCTGGAGACATGTGTCTCAGCTTTTGCTCGTAGTTGTCAATCGATTATCGATTGCTTACTTACCGCCGTATCTAGCTTTCGGGGTACCATACCACGCTTTACCAAGTTTGCGTTGAATCCATGGAATTACCCAGCGGTCTAAACCGACAGCACGGCCTGAACCGTTCATCAAAGCAAAAGCGACAAAGATAAACCAGATATTTACCCAATAGAACATGCCAGATAAACAGAAGGCAATTGTTAAACCAATTGTAGCAGCACTTGATAACCAAGTGAATAAACCAGCAATCAATGCTAAAGCAATACATACTTCAACGATTGTCATGAATTTTTGCATGAACAAAGCAACTTCTTGGTTTGGCATCATAAATTTCATTACGCTTTCGAACCATTTAGGCATGTGATCAAACACTTGCATTGGTGTTTCGCCGTAAGCGTAGCTTAAACCAAAGTGCGCTGCTTGTGTTGCCGCATCGGCACCACCGCTTGCCGCCGCATCCGCCGCACCACTTGCAGCAGTTGTTGCTGTTTCAGTTGCTTGAGAAGCACCTGTTGTTACTTGTTCTTGTAACCAAGGGAATGGGAAAACGACTTTATCTGTGAACCAAGAACCATCACCAAACCAAGTGCTTGGTTTCAAGTAATCGCCGTTGCCGACAATTTTCTTCATTGATTCGACTAACCAAACCATACCATAGAAGACACGTAGCGGAACACTCCACAAGACATTGCCGTAACGAGACGTATGTCCGCGAGCAACAGAACGATCATCTTTAATATGGAAGATTTCGTGCATAATGTATTGGAACATATAGTAACCAGAACGAATATCAAAGAAGTATTTCAAGTTAACGATATGTTTCATAATGATGGCTAAGAAACCACTCAAATGAATTTTATCGAATAAGTTGGCAACGCCCCATTTCGCGCCGATGGAAACCATGAATCCTTGGTAGTTTCCTTTAAAGGCGTGTTTTTCGCCGCCTTTAATATCTGCAACGATGTTGGCAGCCGCAGTATGACCTGTTTGTTCAGCTGCTTGAACGATTTGAGGAGTTGGTGTATTTGGTGTTTCTTCGTAATAAACCAAGTCACCAATGATATAAATGTTTTTGTCTTCGTAACCTTTTGCTTGCATGTATTCATTCGCAACTAAACGACTACCACGTGCTGCTTCTAAACCAAAGTCAGCGGCATCAGAAGTTGCTTTCACACCAGCTGTCCAGATTAACGTATGCGTTGGTACTTCAGAACCATCTTTTAATTTAATGTGATCTGCTGCAACTTCAACGATTGGTGAGTTCAATAATAATTGAACATTTTTCTTTTCTAGATAACGTTCTGCTTTGGCAGCATCGTTACGAGATAACATGTTTAAGATGGTTGGCATTGCTTCAACAACCATTAATGTAATTTCGTCTGGATCAATTTTGGCATCTTTTGCTAAACGATCTTTCCAGTCGATTAATTCGCCGACCATTTCGATCCCAGTAAAACCAGAACCACAGACAACGAATGTTAACATTGCTTTGCGTACTTCAGCATCTGGTTCGATGGCTGCTTTAGCAACGGTTGCTTCAATGTGATGACGAATTTTCACTGCATCATCAAATGACCATAAGGTGAAACCATTTTCTTTCACGCCTGGTGTTCCAAAGTCGTTCGGTTCGCCACCCATACCCAGAATTAACTGGTCAAATGGATAAGAACCTGCTAAAGTTTTCACAACTTTGTTTTCTTTGTCGATTCCAGTAACAGTATCTGTTACCAATTTTACGTTTTTCTTGCGTGAGAACAAACGTTGTAAGTCGTATTGAATTGCTTCTGGTTCAACACGTCCGCCTGCTACTTCATGCAATTCGGTCATCATAGTGTGGTAAGAATGGCGATCAATCAATGTGATTGTTACGTCCGTATCTTTTTTAAATTTCTTTGCTAGAAATTTAGTAGCTGAAACGCCAGCATACCCAGCACCTACAACGACAATATTTTGCTTTGTCATTGACAATCCGCTCCTTAATATTGTAAGTAGTAAAATAGTGATAATGATTAATAAGTACACAAACGACTAACATTATATAAGTATTTCACGAATTTGTCTAATATAAATTTTAATTGTCAACAAATTTACTCCAACGATGAGTTTTTGATGAAAAAAAGACCGAAATGTAAATATTTTTAGGGGATGGTCTTGACAACGTTTTTAAAACCATTATAATGTGTAATGTATCACAAACTTTTAATGTTTGTGAAAATCATGAAAGAAAAGGTGACTATCAATGAAAGTGAATAAATTTGTTAAAGGTTTTGCGGCAATTGCATTATTTAGTTTAGTATTAGCAGGCTGTGGCGCAGACAAGAAAGACAACACAACGAACTCTTCTAGCGCAGCATCTTCAGAAACGAAAAAATCAACTGAATCATCAGCACCAGCGAAAAAAGTTGCCGGTGGCGATTTAAAAGATGGTACGTATAAATTAGAAGAAAAAAATGAAAAAAATGGTTACCGTGCAGTCTTTGAAATGACTGTAAAAGACGGAAAAATCACTGAATCTAAATATGACAACATCAATGCTGACGGCAAATCTAAAACAGAAGACACTAAGTATGAAGAAAGCATGAAAGCAAAATCTGGTGTTGGACCAAAAGAATACATCAAACAATTAAACGATTCTTTTGTTAAAGCACAAAGCGCAAGCGGTGTGGAAGTAGTAACTGGTGCGACTCATTCATCTGAATCATTCCAAAACTACGCACAACAATTAATCCAAGCAGCACAAGCTGGTAACACAGACACAATCGAAATCGACAATGGGGCAACATTGAAAGATGGTACGTACTCATTGAAAGAAAAAAATGACTCAAACGGCTACCACACAACATTCTCAATGACTGTAAAAGATGGTAAAGTGACTGAATCTAACTACGATAACGTGAACGCTGACGGCAAATCTAAAAAAGATGACACTGAATACGAAAGCAAAATGAAAGACGTTGCTGGCGTTGGACCAAAAGAATATATCGAAACATTAAACAAAGAATTTGTTAAAGCAATGGGCGAAGAAGACGGCTCACCTGCAGGTGTTGAAGTAGTAACTGGTGCAACACACAGCACACATTCATTCATCAACTACGCACAACAATTAGTGAACGCTGCTGAAAAAGGCGACACAACTGAAATCGTTGTTGACAACATCGTAACAAAATAAGTAATAATAAATGAATCGTGAAGTAGTTCCTGAAATGCTTTTCAGCAATTACTTGACACCATTGAGGGGTTGGGAAAAAGTCGGTTGGCTGACTTTCCCGCCCCTTTTTCTTCGCTAGTTCTGTCCATCATTTCACAAATTTTTTCACAGAAATTTGTGAATTTCCAAGAGAAAGACTTTTCATTTTTTCCAAAAAAGGCTACTATGCAAGAGAACTTATTTTTTAATTAAAGAAGGAAAGAAGAGGGAATCCTATGAAAAAGAAACTTCTGCTCATGGTGAGTGTTCTAGCAGTGCTGTTTGTGGCAGCTGCTTGTTCCTCAAAACCAGAAGCGAAAATTAATACAGAACCATACTCTGACCGTCAAACAATGCTTGGTACCTACGTTCAAATTCGCATCTACGATGATGGCAAAGAAGACGTCTTACCGAAAGCCTTTGCCCGTGTCAAAGAACTAGGCGATAAAATCACAGTCAACCAACCAGGTTCAGAAATTGATGAAATCAACCAAGAAGCAGGCGTGAAACCGGTCAAAGTCTCAGATGACCTGTATCCTTTGTTGAAAAAAGCCTATGAATACAGCAAAGACTCCCGCGGCGGCTTCGACATGGCAATTGGCCCAATCACCTCTATGTGGCACATTGGCTTCGATGATGCCCGCAAACCAAGCCAAGCCGAAATTGATCAAGCCTTGAAACTTGTCGATTACACGAAAGTCAAATTCAACGACAAAGAGCAAACCGTTTACCTTGAAGAAAAAGGCATGCAATTGGATTTAGGCGCAATTGCCAAAGGCTTCATTACCGATGAAGTTGTGAAAGTTCTGAAAGACAACGGCGTCACCACCGCTATCGTCGATTTAGGCGGGAATGTTTACGTCTTAGGACACAGCCCACGTGGCAAAGACATGGACTGGACAGTCGGCATTCAAGACCCGAATAAAGCCCGCAACACTGTTTTAGGTCAAGTCAAAGAAAGCAACAAAACCTTAGTCACATCAGGAATTTATGAACGCTACTTAAAAGTCGATGGCAAAACCTACCACCATCTCTTTGATCGTGAAACTGGCTATCCGTTTGATAACGACATCGCGGGTGTCACCATTATCACCGACAAATCCATCGATGGTGATGGTCTCTCAACAGCCGTCTTCTCAATGGGCGTCAAAAAAGGACTAGAATATGTCGAAAGTCTGAAAGGAACCGATGCCATTTTCGTCACAAAAGACGACAAAGTCTACATCAGCAAAGATATCGAAGGCAACTTTGAAATCGGCAAAGACTCTGGCTATACGATGGGGAATCGGGCCGATTTGAAATAAGGAGCGACTAAAAATGTCTTTAAATGTGTTTTTAAAAGTAGTGGAAATTCAGACGAAGCTTGCCAGTCTCTTTCCCTTTATTATCGGGGTCTTGTTTTCAATGACCTATTTCGGGGAAGTTCAGTGGGGCAACACGCTGGTTTTCTTCATTGGCATGGTGGTCTTTGATATGGCCACCACCGCCATTAACAATTACATGGACTTCAAAAAAGCCAAATCTGACGTCTATAAATATGAAGAAAATATTATCGGACAATCAGGCGTTTCACCACAACTGGTCCGCAACATGATTTTTGCCATGATTGCCTTCACTGCCGTTGTGGGTGCGTACTTAACGGTTCAAACAGGCTGGCTCTTCCTCGTATTAGGGGGGATTTGCTGCTTCATCGGTATTTTCTACACGTATGGACCGATTCCGTTATCCCGCATGCCCTTGGGGGAAATTTTCAGTGGCTTCACGATGGGCTTAGGCATCTTCGTCTTAACCGTTTACTTGAACGTCGTCACCAATCCGCCTTTTTACTTAACGGTCGATTTTGCTAGCGGCGCCTTTCGCTTAGACGGCAATTTCTGGGCGGTGCTTGCGATTGTCGTGGCGTCCTTGCCCTTGGTCTGTTCGATTGCTAACATCATGCTCGCCAACAATTTACGGGACTTAGACACGGATATTGAGAACCATCGTTATACGTTAGTCTATTACATCGGGCGCCCAGCAGGGATTGTGCTGTTTCAAGTGTTAGCGCTAGCTGGCTATCTGGTGATTTTATTCGGCTTCATTAGTGGTATTTATCAATGGCCTGTGTTAATCACGTTTGCCACTCTGCCTGTCATTTGGAAAAATATTCAAACGTTTAAACAAGAATTGCCGCAGCCGAAAAGTTTTCGCCATTCCATTAAGAACTTAATGGTTTTCAATGGCACCTATGCTTTAGGGCTATTCATTAGCGCCTTACTTGGTTAGTCTTGCGAAAAAATAGCGGGCTGGGCGAAAAAAATACTGTTTTTTTTCAGAGGCCTGCGTCAAAACAATCAAACAAAGCTCAAAATGTTAGTATTCGTTGCTAACATTTTGAGCTTTTCTTGTTAAAAAGAGCGGAATCTTAAAATTTTGTCAGGGGATTTTGGTAAAAATTTGCCGAAATCGCCCTTTTTTTGAGCCGATTATTAAATAACAGCTGTTGTAACTCTTGTCAGAATAGGAACCTTCAAAATTTTCGCATGGGGTGCGAAAAAATCGTCAATTTCTGCTGGGGGTTTCTTTGTTATTATAGAGGAGTAACAAAAGGTTGTTTCGTCTTTCTTGTGTAAAAGGGCAAGAAAGGCTAGCGAGTTAAAAGGAGGTTTTTCAATGAAAAAAAAGCGTTATTTAATGATTGTGTGTCTACTATCTTCTCCTAGTTTTTTTATAAATGTTGAAGCGTCTGATGGTGGTTCTAGTTCGGTGGGGATTGAATTTTACCAAAATCCGAGAACACCCGCTCCTAAAGATCCCCCACCGAAAACAGATGCGCCAGCTGCTGATCCCAAGGAACCAGCTGGTCCTCCGCAAGGAGATCAACGAAGTGGTGGTTCGACACAGACCACCACAACTGGCTCAACGCTCCCTCGTACAGGGAGCAAGAGTCAGGCAAATTTGAGCATTCTCGGCTTCGCCTTAATCGGTTTGGCGGGAATCGTACATAGAAAGAAGGGACGACATGAAGCAAACTAAGTGGCAACGATTAGCAACCATTGGCTTGTGTAGTTCTTTAGTAATTAACGCCTTTTCTGGTGTGACGGCAGTTGCGGAAACCGTGACGATTGAAAGTAGTCCGACCGCTGAAAGTAGTGCCAAGGAAGAGACGCAAGCCAGTAGCGTGAAGGAAGAAACAACGAAAGCCAGCACGGAAAATAGTCAAGTAACGACTGACACGAGTCAGGAAGAGGAAACGAAAGAAGCGGAGAAACAAGCAGAAACAGAAGTAAAAGAAGCGCAGAAATCTATAGAGGAGAGTAATCTGGGCTTATCAGAAAGTCCTGTTATAGAACCTAGAGTAATTACTCCCAAAGCAAGTATAAGTCTTCCTCAAACAACTCTTAATTGGGCAGTAATTGATGAAATGGGCAATAGTGTTCCTTTAGATACACCAATTAGTGGGAATAGATATTCAGGTCAGTTCGGGAAGCATGTCAATCATGGTGGTGTTAACTCTACACCATATTCAACAAGTTATGCAGGAAAAACGATTCACTTTAATCGATTGGTGGTACCAGGACTTGTGTTTAGTGATACATCAGAAGCATATATTTATGGGTTAAGAGTCTTGAGAGTCACATTACCTAGAATGTATCAAGGGCTAACGTTTCAGAGAACAGCAGGAAGCTTGCCACTAACTTATGCGACAGTTTATGGAAATAATGGACAGACACTTCAAACTCGTGTGATTATGAATGAGGCTCTTGTTTTAACTACTGGAAATACCTATGGTGTACGTGAAACAGGTGGATTAGGAAATATTTCTGTAAAATTTAGTGGTGCCCATCTATTTCTGGGTGCTTGGTCGACACCAAGTGTTCCAAGTAATTATTCGTTTTCGGTATATACTCCAGTGACTCCAACTAATAATATGAATATTTCTTATTTGTATACTCAAAGGCGCAAAGTCACCGAAAAGTTCGTAGATGCGAACGGCGTAGCCATTACACCGCCAACAGGGTTTACCCAAAATAGGAAAACACCAATGACTAGCAATGCTTTCACCTTCAAACAAGCAGGCACCTTACCAGACACCTATACGACAGGTGGTAAGACCTACAAGTTCAAAGGCTGGTACAAAGGGAAAACCAAGCCAAGTACCTTGACCACGACGAAAGCACCAAGTTATAAAGTGACGTATGATGGGAATGATGACTTGAATGTGGTGTATGAGGAAACAAACTTCCCAGCAGTCACGTATCAATTTGGTTTTGTGAACGAAGCAGGACAATTAGTGAATCCTGCTGATATTAAGATTACGTATGATTATAAGAGTGTTGATTATAGAAGAGCAACTAGCGCTTTTTCTTACGGCACAATTGCCGACAATCAAAGCGCACCAACAGTGGGCAACTTAAAAAATGTGTCATTTCCTGAGACATATATAGCTCGTCCTACTGAGGGAGGCTGGAATGGAGAGGCGTATTCTAATTTCTCAATTAAACTGCCAAGATACTATCAATCGTTAAATCTTTATGATAAGACGAACAAAATCAATCCAAACTATCCGTTACCAGTAATCACTCAGAACTATAGCGCTTCAGATAATGTGGTTCTGTCTGAAACAGCGGCAATTTCTTTGTTAACAGCAACACAGAGACCAGATCAGAGCTATACACCAAAAGAGCAGGTTTCGGGGGAGGGAAGATACCCAACCCTTTTACGTAGACTTATTAGCAGTATCGATGTGGCTTCTGGGAGTGCAACCTATCAAACGTTAAGCGGTCCAGTTTACTATCACTTAACCAACCGCAAAGTCACCGAAAACTTTGTAGACACAAGCGGTGCCAAAATCACACCGCCAACAGGCTTCACCCAAGGCAAACAAACGGCGATTACCAGTGACCCATACACCTTCAAACAAGCAGGCACCTTACCAGACACCTATACAACAGGCGGTAAGACCTACAAGTTCAAAGGCTGGTACAGAGGTAAAACCAAACCAAGCACCTTGACTACTACGAAAGCGCCAAGTTATGGGGTGACGTATGACGGGAATGATGACTTGAATGTGGTGTATGAGGAAGAAACAGTTACGACCTTTTATCCATCAGTCAATATGAACTTTGTGAATGAAAAAGGTGGTGCTTTCACACCGGCGTTAACCTTTAGTGGTAAGTATTATGTACGAAGAAATAGTGACAACGTAATTACCAATTTATATGACGTGACCTCAAAAAGTAAGGGTAATGGACAATACACGGTAAGTATTAACAATGGGAGTGTCCCATTATCCCAAGAGTTATTTAGAAAGTATACGAATGGCTATCTGCCAATGGTTCCAAACTCACTTGCTTTTAGGTTAGACAAGTTAGCAATTGATCAACAGTTAAAATATGTTGATAGCATTCAAGTAGAAGCTGCTCAAAGTAGCGGTTTGAATGTGTATGGCTATGACTATACAAATAGTAGCTCAACGATAATCGATTCGAGTGTAGCGCCTACGGTAAGTAATCTGTCTACAGCAGATATTAATGGACTAAATTTTAAGACAGATGGAACCAATTTTTCCAATACTAGTTTTAGATTTTTGGGCATGACCATAGGCAGTAGTATGAATGCTAATGGAAGTTATCTTTTTTTTACGAACCTTTTCAGTAATAATCCGACCAATGATGCGAAGTTAGTCTACAAAGTCACACGAAAACAAGTCACCGAAAACTTCGTGGATGTCAACGGTGCCAAAATCACTGCACCAACAGGCTTCACCCAAGGTAACCAAGTACCAATGAACAGTAACACCTTCAAGTACACAGCGGCGAAAGCTTTACCAGCGACGTATACTGCAGGTGGCAAAGTCTATACCTTCCAAGGGTGGTACAAAGGGAAAACCAAGCCAAGTACGTTGAACAAAACCACAACACCAACGTTCAATGCGACTTTTGATGGCAATGATGATATGACCGCCATGTATAAGGAAGAAATACCAACGGCTAGTGTCACATTAACTCGACCAAAAGAAGTGATCGATACGAATACCAATGT
>NZ_JAHLRI010000067.1:0-12091 GCF_018919685.1 Enterococcus sp. S183_ASV_20 | reverse complement strand
TATAGTAGAAGCCTGGGACAAAAATCACTTTGGATTTTTGTCCCAGGCTTGCTTTTCTTTTTACGCTTGAATATTGTATTTCAGCCACTTAATGATACAATAAAAGAAAACCATGTTTCTTTTTGAAAGGAGGAGCAATTGTGCCACAATTTGCTTCTAAAGCCGAAGAAAAAAATTATTATGAACGCCAAGCTAGCTTAGCAGAGTTTTTAACTTGGTATCATCAACAAGAATTACCTGAATATGAAAAACCCTCTTTAACCGTTGATATGGTTCTTCTTTGTTACAACAAGGAAGCCGATCAATTGAAAGTCTTACTGATTCAACGTAAAGGTCACCCCTTTAGAAACTCATGGGCGCTTCCTGGCGGTTTTGTTAATCGCAACGAATCTACTGAAGATAGTGTTTTAAGAGAAACAAAAGAGGAAACTGGTGTGGTGATTTCTCAAGAAAATATTGAACAATTACACAGCTTTAGTCGCCCAGATCGAGATCCTCGTGGCTGGGTCGTGACAGTCAGCTATTTAGCCTTTATTGGTGAAGAACCTTTAATTGCTGGCGACGATGCCAAAGAAGTCCATTGGTTCAATCTTGAACGGCATGGTCAACACATCACGTTATCTCATGAAGATGTGGAAATTACTTTAGACTTGAAAACAGCGGCCTCTCTTGGTAAAGATACATTAGCCTTCGACCATAGTGAAATTATAATTAAGGCGTTTAATCGTGTTGTTGATAAAATGGAACATGAACCGCAAGTGCTTCAAGTCTTAGGAAAAGATTTCACCATTACGGAAGCCCGTAAAGTTTTTGCGAAGTTCCTCGGCGTTGATTATCGCAGCATTGACCATTCAAATTTTAAAAAAGCCATGACACAATATTTTGAAGAGTTAGGTGAACGTCCCGTTGGCATTGGCCGCCCTTCAAAAATTTACCAATTGAAAACAACGACAGGGTTCTAAGAGGAGGGAATATTTTTTGACTGTTTACTTAAGAAAAGCAGAACCTTCTGATTTGCCTGACATCCTTGGTATCATTGAAGATGGACGCCGCACCTTACAAAAAAGTGGCATTCCCCAATGGCAAAACGGCGATGGCCCGAATCAAGAAATTTTAGCAAAAGATATCGACCAGCAAACTTGCTATATTTTAATGGTTGAGGATGCCTTGGCAGGCGTTGGTGTTTTATGTTCGGAGATTGATCCTGCTTATGAAGCGATTTTTAATGGTTCTTGGCAACCTCATTCTCAAACTACGTATACGGCAATTCATCGTGTTGCTCTAAAAAGTTCCTTTCAAGGTCAAGGACTGGCCTTGGTGCTTTTGCGCTCACTGGTTACAGCCGCTCGTTTGCAAGGTGCTACTGATATTCGAATCGATACACATCCACAAAATCTCGCCATGCAGCACCTGATTAAAAAAGCTGGCTTTGTTTATCAAGGTGACGTGATTTTAGATGTTAACGATGGCGAACGTTATGCTTATCAGATGATATTGAAATAAAAAAGTTAGGGATAACTGACAGATTGACAGCTATCCCTAACTTTTTACATCTTATGAACACTATGAGCGCTTTGAATGCCCTCACAGGCTTCTTTACAAGCTTGATTAATTAATAAATAAGAGGATTCTTTTTGGCGGATTCCTAATTGATATTTCAATTCATCTGTCACTTGGCAAGATTCACTTAATGCCTCTAACCAGAAAAATACTCCTTCTTTATACGTATCTAATCCTTCTAGCAAGATTTTCGTTGCTTCTTTATCATAATACGGCTCTAAATTTTTACGAAACATCATTTCTTCTGTAAAAAAACGATTCACATTATTTCGGCAAAACATATAAGTGTCACGGCCTCTCCGATGTGCAGCCTGATTACAACCGTATTCTTGAACTTCTTTAGAGATGGCTTTGAAAATTTCGTTGTATACTTCAATTCTTTGCATAATTGACAAAATGGTATCTGTATAACTAAACATAACTCCTTGCTCCCTTCCCCTTCTAAGTAACAAAAATTTGCTTGTTACTTTCATTATAAAGGGAATGTTGGGTTTATATCAAATGATACGCTGTTTTCTTGCTAAAATCCTTCGTTTTTTCCTTAGAAGAATAATAAGTAAGCGGATTATTTAATCTGTTATGTTCGGATTTTCTACACTTGGAAAATAAATTATTTTATAAAGCCATTTTCCGTTTTAACTGATGGCAACGGGCCGGTCTGTGTATTGCCAGGAACACCAATATACGTATTGCCGTTGATGGAAGTCATTTCGTTTTCCTCAGCTGCTTCATCTTGAACGGTATAATCACTTTGATATAAAAATTCACCGTTCGTATGGAAGACATAGCCGTCTTGATCTCGTTCATCTGGCTTTTCTAAATTTAAAGACACACGTAATTGATGGCGGACATTTTCAATACTATCTGGATATAGTTCAACCATACTGCGCCCTTCATTACTAAAAGTGCGCCAGTCAAAAGAAAGCTGTTGTTTATCATAATTGGTCCAAGTCAAACCTTCTTTGACTAAATGAGTCAATTCATTGGAATCCACATCAGTTTGAATGTTTCCATTTAACGAATCAATAATGTCCATTATTTTCATGATTGATTGACCAGATTTCAACTTGTCTTCAACTGCTTGAATAATTTCTTGTTGTCGGAATCCACGCATAATATCGTTATCGCTATGCCTTTCACGGGCATAAGATAAAGCTTTCGTACCATCTAAATGCTGTTTCCCTGCATCAAAATGAATGGATCCTGGCCCGTCTTTGGTGACACCATCAAACGCCTGCTTGACATTGACATCTATGCCGCCAACCGCATCAATTAACTTAATAAAAGATAAAAAGTTAAACACAACGTAATGATTGATTGGAATATTCAATAATTTCTCAACTGTGTTAACAGAAGCTGTTGGTCCATCGTAGGTATAGGCGGCTTCAATTCGTTGCATCCCTTGGTAATTTTTTGCATCAATTTGAACAAAACTATCCCGTGGCAAACTTAAATAGGTTATTTTCTTCGTCTTGTTATTCACGGTAATCACCATCATAGCATCAGTCCTAGTTGTGCCTAATTTCCGTTCAATTGTATTGTCTAGACCCATGACCAAAAACGATTGACTATCTTTATTTTGCGCTTCAGTATAATCATTTTTTATGGGAACATAGCCTTTATCAATTGTTTTCTTTAAATAGCTACCCGCTACAGCAAAGTATGCTGAGCCGACTGTGACAAAAAACAAAATGATGACTAAACTAATTAAGCTGATTTTTCGCTTCCTACTCATTGGCTGTACTTCCTCTCTCTTGAAAAGTCTCCACCATCATTACTACTCCTCTAAGCAGACAAGAGACAAGTCTATCTTACCAGTCCCCTTCAAAACTAAACATAGCAGAATTTATATAGGGGTATAACCTAGAGGAAACAAAAAAGAGAGGCTTGTTTGTTTAAAAGTCTCTCTTTTTTGTTATTTATTTTTGTGTTCTTTTTTGAACAATTCCACCATTTTTTGCTGTGGTTTTGGAAAAACATAGTCCGAAAATTGTTGTGCTGCTACCCATCGCTGCGACTCTAGTGTGGCTAATTCGCCTGTATTTCGGCCATAAAAGACTAAGATATGCCATTTTAAATGACTGAAAATATGAACGACTTCGCCTAAGGCACGTTTTTGCCAGACAACTGTTTCATAGTCCGTAAAAAAGTTGACAGGTTCTTCAGCGACCAAAGGCTCTGTTACAGGCTCTAACTCTAAAGTTAATTGTTTTTCCGTTTCTGCTGGTTGCGCCAGTTTTTGCAATTGTTGAAATTGTTTTTTGCTAATTTCTTCAATCGGAAACAGCCACATATTGGCTAACAAACCGGTTTCAGGGCGTTGTTCTAATAAAAATTCTTGCTTTTTATTTTCAATAATAGTGCCGACATAATACACATCTTTCGGCTTAACTTTTTTTGATTTGACTGGATAAGCGGTCATTTTATCTGCCTGATAGGCCGCACAATATTGCTGAAGCGGACAACTTTCACACTTAGGGGAAGTTGGGGTGCAGACGGCTGAGCCTAGATCCATTAAGGCTTGATTAAAATCCCCTGGACGCTCACGATCGATGATTTTAAGCATCGCCGCTTCAAATACTTTACGACTACTCGCTTTTGCAATATCTGCATCAATTTCAAATAAACGGCTCACTACCCGCATGACGTTACCGTCAATTGCTGGTTCGGGGAGATTAAAGGCAATACTGCCAATCGCACCAGCCGTATAGGGGCCGATTCCTTTTAAACTCCGAATATCTTCGATTGTGTCAGGCATTTTCCCACCAAATTCTGAAACAATCTGTTGCGCTGCCACTTTTAAATTACGCGCTCGTGAATAGTAACCTAACCCTTCCCAAGCTTTCAACAACTTATCATCTGGCGCTTCCGCTAAATCTTGAATCGTCGGAAACCATTCCATAAATCGATAAAAATAATCAATGACTGTATCTACGCGAGTTTGTTGTAGCATAATTTCAGAAATCCAAATACGATATGCATCTGTATTCGCTCGCCAAGGTAAATTGCGTTTTTCTCGTTCATACCAAGCTAAAAAATCTTCCTGGAATGAACCCAAGGCTCTTTATTCGTCATGTTCTACTTCCTTTTCGCTAATAAATTGCTGAATCAAATCATAGTCAAACCCTTTTTGGAATAAGCTTTGTTTGACTTTTTGGACTTTTTTAGAAAAATCAAATCGCTGATTGGCACGCCATAAACGTTCGCCTTCCTTGTTTAACGCTTGTTGTTCTTGTTCTTCGTCCTTTTCAAAAGCTAAAGATTCCAAAGCTAGATCAATGATTTCATTTGTAAAGCCCTTTTGCATCAGATGCAGACGCGTTTTCTGAAGTGCATCTTTAAAACTTTTAGTTCGATAGCGTTTCATGGCTTTTTCTGCAGTTGCTGTGGCAACATTAAGCTGTTCATCTAACGTATAAAAGGTCAAGCCATGCTGAATATCTTCTTCACTAATGCCTTTTTGCTTTAATTGTTGTGCCACATTTCGTGGTCCTTTATCACTGGTTCGCATAGCTGTACGTACGTAACTTTCACTAAAAATCGCATCATCCAACAACCGCAGCTCTTCTAAACGTTGAACGATTTTTACTCGATCTTCAGGTACAATTTCTTTCTCTTTTAAATAAGTAAAAATCTCTTTCTTTGAACGTAATTGATAGCTTAAATAATTCATCGCCATTTGTAACCCGACATCATAAGAACTGGCTTTTTTTATTTCTTCTATTAAAGTATCTGATAACTCTTGGCCTTTTAGCAGACGCTGCCGTACTAAAATATCTTCCGAGACACGCAGTTTTTCGCCTGAAGATAGCCAAAGTAGATAAAATTCACCTTTATCTTTACTAATTCGTGTGATTGTTGTCATCTTATTCTCCTGCCCCTCTAAATCAGAACATATATTCTACTATACCATAGAATCCTTGGAAGCCAAATAAATAAAAATGTGCTAAAATGGGAGGAAGTGAAAAATGTGAGATGACTAAAGGATGAAAGAATATGACCCAACAACTAGTAAAAAAAGGCCAACAAATTTCTTTAAAAATTAAACGATTAGGAATTAATGGCGAAGGTATCGGCTATTATAAAAAGTTAATTATTTTCGTTCCTGGGGCGCTACCGAAAGAAGAAGTGACTGCCACGATCACAAATGTTACACCCAAATTTGCTGAAGGAACCCTTCAATCTGTCAAAAAAGCTGCTAAAGATCGCGTGGTCCCTCCTTGTCCTGTCTATGAAACATGTGGCGGCTGCCAACTACAACATTTAGCCTACAAAGCACAATTAGACTTTAAAAAAGATTTATTAAAACAGGCGCTTAACAAATTTAAACCAGCCAATTATCAAAACTATGAACTACGAAAAACAATTGGGATGGAGAATCCTTGGAATTATCGAAATAAAGCCCAATTCCAATTACGCCAAATCGATGGCCAAGTAGAAGCTGGTCTCTATCAAGCTGATTCACATCAATTAGTACCGATTGATAACTGTTTGGTCCAACAGCCTGCGACAACCAAGGTGATGAATACATTAGTTGATTTATTGAATGACTTTCAATTACCAATTTATGATGAACGTAAAAATAGTGGTATCTTTCGAACATTAATGGTTCGAGTGGGCATCCAAACTGGCGAAGTTCAAGTAGTTTTCATTACACAATCGCAGAAATTTCCACAAAAAGAAAAAATGGTTCGCGCAATTAATGAACAATTACCAGAAGTTGTTTCTATTATGCAAAATGTCCAAAATAAAAAAACCTCTCTAGTAATGGGTGATGATACCCTTCACTTATGGGGCAAAGAAAGCATTGAAGAACACATTAACGACGTTGTCTTTGATTTATCGCCGCGAGCATTTTTCCAATTGAATCCAGAACAAACGGAAGTTTTATATAATGAAGGAATCAAGGCCTTAGATTTACAACCAAATGAAACTGTTGTTGATGCTTATTGTGGCG
This sequence comes from Enterococcus sp. S183_ASV_20, assembly GCF_018919685.1. Classification (NCBI taxonomy): domain Bacteria; kingdom Bacillati; phylum Bacillota; class Bacilli; order Lactobacillales; family Enterococcaceae; genus Enterococcus; species Enterococcus sp. S183_ASV_20. The sequence goes on along the minus strand of NZ_JAHLRI010000067.1, from coordinate 5,574 downwards.
TCGGGACCATTGGCTTAAGTTTAGCGAAACAAGCGCATCAAGTTCGTGGTATGGATACCATTCCCGCCGCAATTGACGATGCTAGATTCAATGCAAAACGACTTGGTGTTACGAACACACATTATGCTGTTGGAACAGCTGAAGACTTATTACCTAAATGGTTCAAAGAAGGCTTTAAACCTGATGCCATTGTAGTTGATCCCCCACGGACTGGTTTGGATCGTAAATTATTAACGGCCCTTTTGAAACAACCACCTAAGAAAATGGTGTATATTTCTTGTAATGTATCCACGTTAGCACGTGATTTAGTTCAATTAGCCAAAGTATATCAAGTAGACTATTTACAATCTGTTGATATGTTTCCACAAACCGCTCGTTGTGAAGTTGTCGTAAAATTAACGAGAAAATAAAAAAAGGCACCAAGTTTCACGAAATTCGTGAGACTTGGTGCCTTTAACTAATTAAACAATTATTTACTTAATTAGCTATTTTTTCGTCCGAAGAAGAATGAAACCACAGCAACTAAAATTACTGCCCCAATAATTGATGGCACAATTGCCATACCTGCTACATGAGGACCCCAGCTACCTAAGATTTTTTCTCCGATAAATGAACCAACTAAACCGGCAACGATATTCGCAATCCAACCCATTGATTGACCTTTGCTTGTAAGTGCGCCAGCGATAGCACCGATAACAGCACCAACGATTAAAACCCATAAAGTATGCATAAAATAATTCCTCCTAAATGCTTTATCTAGCGAATAATTCGCTATGTTACTATTATGGACTACTTTTATTAGATAACAAAATAGTTTGCTTGTTTCCATGAAAAAAAAGCAATAATTTCTGATAATTTCATTAAAAAAACTCAGAACAGGAGACCGAAGTGCACTGTTCTGAGCTTTTATTTAAGAAATTGTTGGTCGTTTTACTCGTTCATGTGCGACATCCGCTGCTTGAATCTCTTTATTATTAAAAGGTGTTAAGCGGAATGCCAATTGGAATTCTTCAAACGTAGTCCGGTATTTTTCTAATTGCCACTGGCCACAAGAGTAGCTACCTAGGGCGTTTTGTTTGTAATCGATATTTAAAACAACATACTCACTTTCTTGTAATTCATTGGTATGCTTAGCAATATCTAGCGCTTGTTCTTCAAAATAAGAAACACTAAAATTATATGAATCAGCCGCTGTTACTACTACTCCTTGGCCGCGATCATCCGTGAATGCGGACCATTTAGTCGCCATGTGGTTACCATTGGCTTGTGGAACAACATAATTAGTGAACATTTCCGCCACTGTAGCATCATAAACGCCAAGTAAACCAGCTTCTTGTGAATCTACATAGTTTTCTCTCGGCCCTTTACCGAAATATTTTACTTCTGATAGAGACTTGTCTAAATGGAGAGTCACACCCAAACGTGGTAACATATCTGGCGCATTTTCAATTTTACCAGCAGGACTACCTTTTAAATCGAAGAAAATTTCGCCATTTGGTGCAATTAAATACTGATAGGTACATTGATAATGCCAAGCACTGTTAGTCGTTCCGTTAATTGTTTTTACGATGACTTGGATAAAATCATCAACTTTTTTCCACTCAAAAGAACGGACAATTTCATGCTCTAAATGTAAGAAATATTTTTTCTTCATTTCATCAATAATTTCCATATCATTACTGATTGGTGCCCGCCAAAATGTAAATTTCGGCCCTTTATGCAATAATTTTTTACCATCTCGTGTCACATTCGTTAAGGCGCCCTTCACTTTATCAAAATTAATTGAAAAGTTTGGTCCTTCAATGTATAAATGAGGGCCAATTTCCTTTGCCATTAGCGAGCCAACTGGTGTGATCTCAATCCCTGGTGTTGCAATTGGCAATTCAAACTGTGCGGTAGCTAATTCATGACCAGCAGATGCATAGGCGGTCGTTTCTTTCAATTGATATGAAAGAGTTAAATAATAGGCGGCTCCTGCCTTTTTAGGAAAATCTAAATGATAAGGTAAGTGCAGTCTTCCTTCTGCTCTAGCAGCAATTGCTGGCACTGCTACTGTCCCTGATTGAATCACTGTTTGATCTTCAGTAATTGTATAAACCAGCTTAAAGATAGCCAAGTTTTCAAAGTCAAACCGACTCAATAATGAGAATTCACCTGACAGAACGTCAATAGCGCTAGTTGTAATGGGTTCAATGACTTTTTTGTATTCATACAAGCTAGGAGATGGCGTACGGTCAGGCATCAACATCCCATCAATACAAAAATCTTTGTTACTTGGATCATCGCCGAAATCGCCGCCATAACGATAATAAACTTCACCGTTATCTGTTACCGATTCAATGCCATGGTCAAACCATTCCCAAATAAAGCCACCTTGTAATTTATCATGAGCATAAAATAGCTCTTGGTATTCTTTTAAATTCCCAGGGCCATTCCCCATCGCATGACAATATTCACATAAAATATGCGGTTTTTTTGAAATTTCAATAATCGTATTCATCAGTAATTCTCTAGTTGGGTGTTCCAACCAAGTATACATTGTAGAATAGACATCCGTGACCTCTGCCTCAAAATCACCTTCATAATGGACCAAACGTGTTGGATCCATTTCTTTGGCAATGCGGGCCATTTCAATAAAGTTATGACCAAACGCAGATTCATTTCCTAACGACCAAAAGAGAATTGATGGATGGTTTTTATCCCGTTGAATCATCCGTACCATTCGAGAAACATAAGCCGTTTCCCATTCTGGATCGTTGCTAATCCAATCATATTCTCCGGTTAATTCAAAGCCGTGACATTCCAAATCAGTTTCATCAATCACATACATTCCATATTCATCGCATAAATCATAGAAATAAGCAGATGCTGGATAATGACTGGTTCGAATGGCATTAATATTAAATTGTTTCATTAAACGAATATCTTTTTCAATTTCTTCACGACTAACCACTCGACCATTTTTCGGATTATAATCATGACGATTCATTCCTTTTAGTTTAATGGCCACACCGTTGACTAAGAAAGTCTCACCAGATACATGAATATTTCTGAAACCAACTTTTTGCGGAATAACTTCGACGACTTCCCCTTCAGAAAAAACAGTGATAAATAGTTGATACAAGTATGGTTTTTCAGCTGACCAAGCAGTGACAGACGGTAAACTTGCTGAAAATTCAACTGTACCTTGATTTCCTGCGACAGTCTCTTTAAGAACCGTTTTTCCCTGCTGATCCATCAACTCCAATTGAACTTGTTGTCCTTTGTCTTGCCAAAATTTACCCGTAATTGCCAAGTGGCCATTTTGATACGAATCATCTAAATCGGAAATAATAAAGAAATCTTCCAGCCCATTTTCTGGTACACCGAGTAATTCAACATCACGAAAAATACCACTTAACCACCACATATCTTGATCCTCTAAATACGTACCATCTGACCATTGATAGACTCGCACCGTTAAATCATTTGTTTCACCAATTTTAGCGTAAGGCGTAATGTCAAATTCTGCTTCATTTCGTGCACCTTTACTGTAGCCAACTTCATGGCCGTTCACCCAAACATGATAAGCTGAATCTACGCCACAAAAACGTAAAATGATTTTTTTATCGTGAAATGTTTCATCTATAGCAAATGTCCGTTTGTAAATACCTGTTGGGTTTTCCGTTGGTACATACGGCGGATTAATGGGAAAATTGTACCATAAATCAGAGTAATGCATTTTGCCATATCCTTGGACTTGCCAATTTCCAGGAACAGTGATTTGATCCATTTGGCTTGTATCAAAGTCCGTCGCAAAAAAGTTTTCTGGGCTGTATTCTGGCGCTTCTAAAAAAAGAAAATGCCAGCGTCCGTTTAAATTTTTGTATGCTTGTGTATATTTATTTTCATTTAATAACGCTGTTTCTTTCGAGGGAAAGCTCGAAAAGTGTGCTCGTCCAGGCAACCGATTAATACTATCTACTTTATAATTTTCCCAAGTCTTCATAATCCATTTCTCCTTTACCAACTTCATTTTTTTCTTTTGTTTCATATCGTTTCCAACAAATCCAAGCAAAGCCCATAAAGACAATTAACCCAATGATGTTATACGCCAACATGCCCAGTGGACTAGCGGTTCCTTTCGGTAACGTGCCATTGATTTCTTCCATGATTAATTTTGGATCCGGCACAGTTGACATAAAGAATACAAAGATAAAAATGGCTAATAAGAAAATTCCCGCAATTAAGCCAAAGGTTCGATTACCAAAGCGGAAACTTCTCGGCATTGTTTCTTTTTTCCAACGAAGCCCAATATAGGCGATTAACAAGAACAAGACAGGCACTAATGACGTAGAAGCTGTCATATTAATTAACGTTTCTAAAAAGCTATCCATATTTCCAATTCCTAATGCTGGAATGGCAACTAAAATCGTCACAATAATTCCTTGAACTAACAAAGCATTGGTTGGATTTCCCTCTTCGTTCGTTTTCACTAGCCACTTACCGAAGACCCCATCAGGAATTTCTGAGAAAAATACTTTAACTGGTGCTGCTGTCCACAGAGCCAAAGAACCAAGACTTCCGACAAATAAGATAATTCCTACTAAGCGCACCATCATTGCTGCGGGAATATGGAAATACGTACCTAAAATTTTAAAGATATCAAAAATACCATTTGAAAAATTTCCTTTTAAGACGTCCGTTGGCACTACCAAACCTACAGCAACGGCACCAAGAATATACATGATACCGACCGCAATCGTTGCACCAATCATCGTGCGGACAAACGTTTTATTGCCGCCTTTAACATCCTTAATATATACACCGATACTTTCACCACCGCCAACAGCTTGTAAAATCCACGCCATCGTCATGAAAAAAGTCCAATTAAAAGTTGGCATAATTGACGTCGTGGTAAACTCTTGTGCTGGTTCATTGCCAAAACCAAACACGACGACAAAGGCTAAAACCACAAAAGCTACGCCCATAAATAAACGTGCACCACCCGCTAAGCTAGTCACTTTCGAAATCCACGAGACCCCTTTAATACAAACCCATGTCATTAACCAAAATAACAGAATAGAAATCACTGCAATTATTTTAGTACTATGGTTTCCTTGAAAAACGTTTTGACCTAAAAAAGCGTATGAACCATAAATCAATGTATTCGGTAGCAATGAACAGAAGAAAAACAAGTTGACAAAGAAATACGACCAAGCACCTAAAAATGCCCATTTAGGTCCTAGCACAGATTCCAACCAACTGTGAACACCTGATTCATTTTCAGAATTAGCAGAAGCAAATTCTGCAATCATTAGAATAAATGGTAAAAAGTAAAAAATAGAGCCGAATAAATAGCCTGGAATAGTTGCTAGGCCAATCTGAATACTGTTGTTAACAATGCTGGGAAAGGCAAAAACCGCTGAAAAAGTCATGAGCATCAATGCGACAGAACCTAATCGTTCCCGTGAATGTGTTGCCATTTTACTACATCCTCTCTTTATCAAATTAATTAGTACTCACACATTGTAAAACGCTTACAGTTTTTTAAAAATAAAAAATGTTGCCTATTTCTTGTAAAGATGTTGACTT